>JBBRIN010000337.1:0-5116 GCA_038221115.1 Tepidisphaerales bacterium | reverse complement strand
CCTTTGGCGAATTGACGAAGGCGGTCGCAAGTTTGTCGAGCTGGCTGTCGAGTTTGTCGCTTGTTCGACGCAAAGTTAACGTAACGCCGGCCATCCACGTCAAGGTGCGTGGCGTCGATGATCTGAAGCACGCTGCGGCGGCGACGGAGCTGGTTGTGATCCAACTCCGCCAGCACCCGATCAATCAAGAAACTGAATGGATCGTCCGCAGGATTCATTGCAAAAAATAAGCACGGGCGGGGTGCCCGTGCCACATGGCTCCTTTAATTGAGTACAGCGGCGCGCAACGATCAGTGAATGCCGTTGCCACCCAGCCCGCCGCGACCGGCCTCATCGGCATCGTCATCCTCTTCAGCGTGACTCTGGTCGGTCATTTCTGCAATGTCGCCAGCCTCGTCGTCGATCGCGGCACCGGTTAAGTCCGCAAGCTTTTGCTTCATCAGTCGGCCAACTTTGAACTTGACCGTCCGCTTCTCGGGGACCTCGACCGGTTCCAGCGTCTTGGGGTTCTGAGCCTTGCGGGCCTTGCGGACCTTCGTTTCAAAGACGCCGAAGTCACGGAACTCCAAGCGGTTGCCCTTGCCGAGTTCGCCGATGATTTCATCGAGGAACTGCTGGACGACCCGCTTGACCTGCACGCGCCGGCCATTGGTGTTGTCGGCGATGCGGTCAATCAGTTCCTTCTTGGTGATGGTTGCCATAGGACGATGCCTCGAAGGAGGATCCGGGCGGGACCACGACGTCGCCGTGGTCGAGCCAGTCGTTCGGCGTCCGAGGCGGTTCTAAAAGCCGGCCCGGAGGTGTTTTTAGTGTTAAGCTACGACCGGCAACAGACTTACTGGATATAGTATGGGCAGAGCGCCGTTGCGACGTCAAGCGGAAAATAGGGCAACTGCCAAGACTTGTGGCGATTTGGCGATTCCGGAGTGAAAGCGGGTGGATTATGTGGGCTTAACGGTACGTGACCCCGGTCTTGTCGATGATCGCCCGGCGCTGAAAGCGGTCATTCGATGGGCTATTCAGGCCACCCCCACCCCAGTCGCTATCCTGAAAATCGTCGGTGTGGATCCAAAAGAAGGTGGTGATCGGCCCATCGAACCCAACAAAGGCTGACGGCCCACGCAGGTCGCGAGACAGCTCGAGAGGCCGCTCGCCGGCGGCGACGGGCGGGTCGAAAACGAGCGCGGATGCCGTGGATTCTTCGTACCGCAGTTGATATGACGCGGGCTGTGCTTCAACCGGATTTCGCGTGGAAGCTGCCGAAGTTTGCGGCGGCGGCGCCTTCGAGGCGCACCCGATCATCATCCCCCCTACCGCTGCGAAAATGAAGCGACCCACTTTCATATCTGAAGCCCCTCACAAAACGTATGCCGGATGACTGACCGGCGACGCCGCACCGCGAACCGGCGCCGCGCATGCCGCCTGATGCATTCAATCAACAATTGATGTGGCGTGCGAACAACGGGGGCGCTCGTAACAGGCGCCTCGGCGTGCGTTAGATTTGGAAATCGAGCACGTTGTCGGCCATTCGCGCGGACTTCGGCCGGCGGTCGCGGTACTTCAGCTTCGGCGGCTCGGCGCTGACCTGATTGAGCGGCGGGACGCTGCTGGTGATGAAGACGTTGCCACCAATGACGGCCCCCTTGCCGATCACGGTGTCGCCGCCGAGGATCGTAGCGCCTGCATAAATCGTCACGTCGTCCTCGATGGTAGGATGCCGCTTCTGGCCGCGCAGGGCCTGGCCGAAGGCCGGTGCAAGAGCGCCCAGAGTGACGCTCTGGTAGATTTTGACGTTGTTGCCGATCTCGGTGGTCTCGCCGATGACAACGCCGGTGCCGTGGTCGATGAAGAATCGCTCACCGAGCTTGGCGCCGGGGTGGATATCGATGCCGGTCAGACTGTGCGCGTACTCGGTCATGATGCGCGGCAGCAGGGGCACGTGCATCGCATAAAATTCGTGTGCCAGCCGCTGAACCGTGATCGCGAGGAGGCCGGGATAGCAGAAGATGGTTTCGTCCGTACTTTGCGCGGCCGGGTCGCTGTCAAACGCAGCCTGGACGTCGGTGGCGAGAACCGTGCGCACCGCCGGGATTCCATCGAAGAAGGTGGCGACGATCTGCCGTGCCTCCTGATCGCACGCGTGGCATTCCTCGTTGTCGCCATTGTCACCGGGGATGCGCTCGCGGTAACGGAGGCAGCAGCGCACCTGCTGATAGAGCAGTTGGTCGAGCTCGATCACCAGTTCGCCGAGGCGGTATGGGAGATTCTGGCGGGTGAGTTGCTGATTGCCGAAGTAGCCGGGATAGACGAGCTGCCGCAGGAGTTTGATCGCCTGAATGATCGCATCGCGACTGGGGAGCAGGACCCGGTCAAGGTGCTGCAGGCGCGGCTCGGCGGTGACGCTTTCCGCCAGCGCCGCCACCACCTTGGGCAATCGATCGTTCAGGTCTATTTCGTCCATGTTTCGGCCACGCAGCGTGGAAAGGCGCGATCAGTACGATACGGCAACGGCGCGCGAGCGTCCACGTCGTGCGTCGGATCATCCATAGTAGGCGCCGACATGATGAGCGAGGGTGCAATCGAGCTCGATCGACATTCCTGGCGGCCACTTGCGACCTGCGGCGCAGCGTCAATAATGCGCAGCGTGTAATAGTCATGGCGGATGTTTGAAGGAGCTGCATGGACGCTTTGATGATCGGCGTGTCGGGAATGCGGGGGACGATCGGCGGGACGCTTACGCCGCAGGTTGTATCGCAAATGGCCGCGGCGTTCGCGGTTTTCCTGAAGCAGACAGCCCAGCCGCAAAACGGAACACACCTTCGCCTCGCCTTCGGGCGCGATTCGCGACCGAGCGGGTCGTGGGTGCGCGACAGTGCCATCGGCACGCTCACGGCAAGCGGCGTTGAAGTGATCGATCTGGACGTCGTGACAACGCCGGGTGTCGCCATGATGGTCAAGTGGTTGAGCGCCGACGCCGGAATGATCGCGACCGCGAGCCACAATCCAATCCAATGGAATGGTCTGAAGCTCCTCAACAGCCAGGCCGTGGCATTGCCGCCGGAGCAGGCCGAGCAGATCAAGGCGCTGTATGAGTCACGGTCCAGCGATTTTGTGCGCGTTCAGCAACTCGTGCCGGCCAGAAAGAACGGCGAAACGCACGCGCTGCACGTGAAGCGCGTGCTGGAGCATGTGGATGTGCTGGGTATCTCCAGCAAGCGATTCAAGGTCGTGCTTGATAGCGTCAACGGCGCCGGCTGCGTCGCGTCGGCGACGCTGCTGAGCAAGCTCGGATGCCAGCTTTCACACATCAACGCCACGCCGGACGGCCAGTTCCCTCACGAGCCTGAGCCTACCGCTGCGAATCTGACCGGCCTGGCTGTCGAGGTGAAGCGACAGCGCGCCGCCGTCGGATTTGCCCAGGATCCCGATGCTGATCGTTTAGCGATCGTCGACGAGAACGGCACGTACATCGGCGAGGAATACTCACTGGCGCTGGCGGCTCGGCTCATCATGGCCAAGAAGCCGGGGGCGGTAACGGCCGCTAATCTATCCACCAGCCGGATGCTCGATGACATCGCCGCGAAATATGGTGGCCGCGTCGTCCGCACGCCCGTCGGCGAGGCGAACGTCGTCCACGCCATGCTGCGCGAAGGCTCCACCATCGGCGGCGAAGGCAACGGCGGCGTCATCGACCCCCGCATCGTCCCCGGACGCGACAGCCTGGTCGGGATGGCGTACGTCCTGCAACTCATGGCGGAGACAGGCAAAACAATCAGCCAGCTTGTTGCTGAGATCCCCCACTACGATATCGTGAAAACCAAGTTTGAGTGCCGCCGCGAAGACGCGAACCGCGCGGTCGAAGCGATCAAGAAAGAATTCGCCAGCGAGCGCGTCGACACTCAGGATGGCATCCGCATCGATTGGGACACGAGCTGGGTCCACGCGCGGTCGAGCAACACGGAGCCGATCATGCGCATCATCGCCGAAGCGCCGGATCGCGCGATGGCGGAGAAGCGCATCGCGGCGGTGCAGGCGGTGGTGGACCGCACATTGAAATGACGATTGCTTAACGGCCGGCGCGTTTGCTGAACTCCACTTCATCGATCACTTCGACGCCCAGCGTCTTCGCCTTATCCAGCTTGCTACCCGCATCGCCCCCTGCCACAACGAAGCTGGTCTTCTTGCTTACACTTCCGCTCGCGCGGCCGCCGAGCTTCTGGATCAGTTCTTCGATCTCCGGGCGCGTATATTTCGCAAGTGATCCGGTGACGACGATGGTCATGCCGGCGAACGGCAGCGCCTCACCGGCTGACGTGCCTGCGGCTGCCGAACGGACTTCCATCTTCGGGTCGATGCCGATGGATTTGAATTCGCTAACGGTTCGCTTGCCGGCTTCATTGTGAAAGAAGTCGTGGACGCTCTCGGCAATGACACCGCCGATCTCGTGGACGTCCGACAGCTGCGCCGGAGTGGCCGCCGCGAGGGCATCGAGCGAGCCGAAATGGGTGGCCAGGAGGTAGGCGACCCGGTTGCCGACATGACGAATGCCCAGGCCGGCCAGCAGCCGGTCCAGCCCGCGGTCGCGCGATGCGGCAATGGAATCCAGCACGTTCTGGGCGCTCTTCTCCCCCATCCTTTCAAGGCCGAGTAGTTGCTCCTTCTTCAGAAGATAGAGGTCGGCGAAAGTTTTGACGAGGCCGTTGTTGATGAGCTGATCGACGAGCGCCTCGCCCACGTTTTCAATATCCATCTGGTTTCGGCCGCAAAACCACTTCAGTCGCTCGCGAAACTGCGCAGGGCACTCGGGGTTGACGCAGCGGATGTAGGGCGTGTCGGCTTCCTTCTCAACGTCACAACGACAGCTGGGGCATTTGGTTGGCGGCGTGACGCGCTTGGCGCCTCTTGCCCGTTTGTCGGGAACGGCGGCGCTGATGTAGGGAATCACCTCCCCGGCCTTTTCGACGACGACGGTATCGCCCAGGTGAATATCGAGCTTGCGGATCTGATCGATGTTGTGAAGCGTCGCGTTAGACACCGTCGTGCCCGCGAGAAAGACCGGCTCCAGGCGCGCAACGGGCGTCAGCGTGCCGCCCTTGCCCACCTGCCAATCCACTTC
>JBBRIN010000336.1:0-5137 GCA_038221115.1 Tepidisphaerales bacterium | reverse complement strand
GCATATCGGGCATCTGCTGGCCGACCTGCTCAACTTCACGCTGGTGGCGGTGGCCGTCTTCCTGGTCATCGTCAAGCTGCTGGGCGGCGTGATGAAGGCGGCGCGGCCGCAGCCGGCCGAGGCGCCGACCTTGAAAGAATGCCCGCGGTGCCTCTCGAACATTCCGCTCAAAGCGACCAAGTGCGCGCATTGCACGACGGATCTTGTCGAGCCGGCGGCTGATGCGAGCCTGCCTGTGGCGTCGGCGTCGCCGTGATCGAGTCGCGCAACCTGGGGATCATTCCTTATACTCACGGCCATGAAGCTGCCGACGTCCGACGCGCCCGCGCAAAAAACGGCCCTGGACAAGATCATCACGGCGACGCCGGTGGTGATGACGGTCTTGGCCACCATCCTCGCCGGGCTGTCGTCGAGTGAGATGAGCCAGGCGCAGTATTTCAGGTCGCTGGCGGCGGAGCATCAGTCCAAGGCGAGCGATCAGTGGGCGTTCTTTCAGGCCAAAAAGATTCGCTCGGCCGATGCGGGGCACGCGCTGCAGTTGATTCAGAACCTGGGTGATGTCGCGCCCGTGACGCCGGAGAATTTCGCGGAGGTGGCGCAGTCGGTGGCGTACAAGGTGAAGACGGCAGCGGACACGACTCCGGGGAATGCGGCGATTAAATCGTCGCACGCCTCGGCGCAGTCGGTGGCGGCGGAGATCGCGGCGGCGGTCACGGACGCGGGGATTCGCCCGGCATTTGCCGCGCTGCGTGGAGAGCTTCCGGCGGTTGAGCTTAAGCCATTGCCGGGGGACGCGGTGCGGCGGGCGGTGGGTGCGTTGAAGCGAAACAGCATCGATACGATTGATCCGGCATTCTTCGTTTCGGTCACCGACAAGGACCTTCGGATGGCGTTTGCAGTGTCGGAAGAGAATGCGCTCGTGTCGGATGATGCGCTGACGCCCGCATCAAAGGCGATCGCGAAGTTGCAGGAGATGGTGAATCGCCTGGCGGCGACGGCGGTATCGGCGCGGCTGGCGGCACGGACCGCGAGCGGTCCTGAGAGTGCGCCGGCGACAACCACGGCTTCTCTTACTGGTGCAACTGCGACGGACCGGAGCACGCCGACGGAGATCCGGCAGTTAGCCGCGGACCTGAGCGCCGGTCAGCTTCGTTTTGAATCGGCGCGGTTGGCGCGGGACGCGGAGATCAATCAGACGACCGCTTATCTCTATGACGTGGCGGTGCAGCGGAATGGGATTGAGTCGGACCGGCATCGGACGCGGAGTCGGTATTTTTTCTTTGGGATGCTCGGGGCGCAGGCGGCGGTGACGATCGCCTCGGTGGCGCTGGCGGCGAAAGAGAAGAGCACGCTGTGGATTCTCGCGGCGGGCATCGGGTTGTTGGCGATGGCGTATGCGGGGTACGTGTACTTGTTCACATGAGCTGTGCTATAACGCTCGGCCTATGTCAGAGGAGACGATTGCCGAGCAGAACGAGCCGCCGCGAGGGGCGATCGGAATCATTTTTCTGATCGTGCTGCTGGACCTGATGGGGTTCGGGATCATCATTCCGCTGTTGCCGTTTTACATTAAGGATCCTGAGGCGAACCCGCTGAAGGTGACGCTGCTGTTTTCGGTATATTCGATTTGCCAGTTCATCGGGGCGCCGATTTTGGGGGCGATCAGCGATCGGAAGGGGCGCAAGCCGGTGCTGGCGTTTTCGCAGATCGGGAGCGCCGTGGGGTATGGGCTGCTGGGGATTGCGACGCAATCGGGGATGCATTTTTCAGTCGGCGCGGCGCTGACACTGGTTTATCTGTCGCGGGTGATCGATGGCTTTACGGGCGGGAACATCTCGACGGCGCAGGCTTACATCAGCGATGTGACGACGCCGGCGAATCGGTCGCGGGCGATGGCGGCGATCGGTGCGGCGTTTGGGCTGGGGTTCTCGGTCGGGCCGTTCCTTGGGGGCGTGCTCGGGCACTACAGCGTGAGCTTGCCGGCGTATGTCGCGGCGGGGTTCAGCCTGCTGGCGGCGGTGATGACGTTTGCGCGGCTCCCCGAGTCGCGCGTACACAAGCCGGTCGATATTGAGGCGTGGCTGCATCCGAGCCAATTCAAGCCGGTGCTGCGCCGGCCGGTGCTGGTGCAATTGCTGATGATCGGGTTCGTGACGATGGCGGCGTTCGTCATGATGGAAAGCACGGTGGGAATTTTTCTGAAGCAGCGATTTAGCTATGACCAGCGACAGGTCGGGTGGTTCTTCGGGTTTATCGGGCTGATCATTCTCATCGTGCAGGGGGGCGTGCTGCGGCGGATCGCCAAGGGGAAATATGACTGGATCATGGCGGTCAGCGGGCCGCTGCTCGTCACGATCGGCATGGGCGTGTACGCGGCGACGGCATTCGTCCCGGCACTGTGGATCCTGCTCATCGCCGGTGCGCTGAACGCGACGGGGCGAAGCTTGCAGGGGCCGACGCTTTCTTCGTTGCTCGCGCAACACAGCGGGCGGGATGAACAGGGGGTGACGTTTGGGTTGTACAACGGGTTGAGCAGTTTGGCGCGGGTCTTTGGGCCGATCGTGGCGGGATTGGCGTATCCATATATTCGGAATGCGGGGCCATTTGTAGTGGCGGGGGTGATTTCGGCGGCGGGGGCGGTGTGGACGATGGGGCTGAGCCGGCGGGCACGGCTAGAGGTCGACGAGAATCCGATTGCTACTTGATCATCTCGAGCGCGGAAGAATTGAAACCACTGATGAACGCGGATGAACACAGATCAGAATTTCATCTGAGTGAATCTGCGTTCATCTGTGGTTGATCTTTCTCACGTTCCCAAGACCCAGTCGTCGATGCGCTCGCAAAGCATGTGGATCATGAGGATGTGCATTTCCTGGATGCGGGCGGTGGCGGCGGCGGGGACGTTGAGGAGGTGATCGGCGAGGGGGGCGCAGTGGCCGCCGGTGGCGCCGGTGAAGCCGACGGTGACGGCCTTTTTGTTCCGCGCGGACTGTAAGGCGCGGACGACGTTGGGGCTGTTGCCGGAGGTGCTGATGCCGACGACGATATCGCCGGGTTGGACGAGGCCATCGACCTGGCGCGCGAAGACGTGTTCCCAGCCGAAGTCGTTACTGATGCAGGTGAGGCCGGTGGGGTCGGCGACGAAGGATTGGGCGGGGAGCGGACGGCGGTCGCGGCGGTAGCGGCCGAGCAGCTCTTCGGCGAAGTGCAGCGCGTCGGCGGCGCTGCCGCCGTTGCCCATGGTGTACAGGCGGCGGCCGGCGGCAAGGGCGTCGCAGATGGCGCGGGCGACCGCTTCGACCTTGGGAAGAAGGGTGTCCCCTACCGCCTTGAGAGCGGCGGCGTGATCGTCGAGGTCTTGGCGGAGGCGGTCCAGGGGGTCGCGCATGGTTTCGGAGTTTAGCGGGGACGCGGCGGAGGGGCACGTTTGGGATGGGGAGATCGCAATGAAAAATGAAAAACTAAAAATGGAAAACGAATAATGGGGGGACTTGGAGTGGGAGAGCCGTTCGTTCGCGAAGCGCAGTTCTTGCGCGTTTGACGGAGGGATGGGCGAGGGATAGAAGGGGGAGCGAAAATGGCGGGGGATTTCTCGGATTTCTCGGCGGCGGCAGCGAGCGTCATGGAGGATGCTCTTGTGAAGCGTATGACCCCCCTACCACCGGCGGCATGGCGACGAGCGCGGCGCGTGCTCGTTGGCGGCGCGGTTGCGCTGTCGCTGGGTGTCACGGGTGCGGTGCATCACGCGACGCCGACGACGCTGTTGACGGTGGTGGAACATCCCGCGACCCCCGAGCGCTCTGCGCGGCATCCCGCTTTTGCAGTGGAGCTGTTGCATGACATCACGGAGATGGAGCCGATGGTGGTTTTATATGTGGACCCGGCGACGACCCTTCCCGCGGTGCCGGCGCTGCGCGGCGTGTACACGGGGGCGGCGAAGACGGCGCTGGAATCGAATGGGAGGGTGCGCGTGGTGTGGCTCGAAGTGACCGGGTATTGCCCGTGCGAAAAATGCTGCGGTCCGTCGGCGGTCGGGGTGACGGCCAGCGGAAAGCTGGTCAGCTATAACGGGGGCGTGTTCGTGGCGGCGGACCCGGAGGTGCTGCCGTTTAGAACGCGCGTCCGCGTTCCGGGATATCACGACTCCGCGACGGCCGAGGTGGTGGACAAGGGGAGCGCGATCACGGGTAATCGGCTGGACGTGTTCTTTCCCACCCACGCGCAGGCTGAAGAATGGGGGCGGCAGTGGCTGCCGGTGACGGTCGAATGGGAGTAGCCGCCGCGGTTACTCCTTCACGCGCGTCCACAACTTCTGCTCGACTTCCTGGAAGTTATCGAAGCTCTTCTGCACGCGCTTCATCAGCTTCTCAACCGACTCCTGATCCACCTGTTTATTCTGCAGCGCGTCGCGCAGGGCGAGGGAGGCGTCGTTCAACTCGTTTGCGCCCTCGGCGAACTCGCGCGCGGCGTCGTAGAGATTGAGGTTGGCCATCTCGTTGGGGGCGGGCTTGTAGAGCAGGCGCCAGGGGCTGCGGCGAATCTCGGCGGTGGCATTCTTCAGATTGTCGCTGGCGCTCTTCAGTGAGGCGATCATTCCATCGAATTTGCCCTTGTTGCCACCGATAAGGGTTTTCGCGGAGCCGCTCAGGTCGCGGGCGTTGGCGACGGTTGTCTTCACGTCTTCCAGTGCGGTGCGGGCGCTCTCGAGGCTGGAGTCGAGCTTGACGAGGATGCCGTCGACGCGCTCGAGCAGGGCGGGCATCTTTTTGCTGATTCCCTCCGCGATGGATGCGACGTGCTTGAGGGTGGCGCGGAAGTCGGGGGCGGTGTCGCCGAAGAAGTCGCCGATCTTCACGAGCGCGGCGGCGGCGCGGTCGGTCACGAGGTGGTACTTCTGCATCAGGGGATCGACCTGTGCGCGGGCGTCGTCGATCAGGCTGGTGGCGTGCGTGCCGGTGGTAGTGAAGGAATCGGCGGTCTTGGAGAACTTTCCGACGGCATCGTTGACGGCGGGGAGCGTCTTCTTGTCGACGGTGTTGAGGATGCTCTGGACGGGGGGCGTGAGGTCTGACAGGGCGGCGAGGACCTCGCCGAAGCGGCCGCCGTGGCCCGGAATTTCCTCATTCTGGGGGATCTT
>JBBRIN010000335.1:0-5152 GCA_038221115.1 Tepidisphaerales bacterium | reverse complement strand
GCGGATGATGAGGGGTTTGAGGCGATGGACGTGGGCGGGTTGACGGTTCGGTGTGTTACGAGCTGGCCGACGGATCAGGCGGTGATGCGGGGGTGGAGGGAGCTGTCTTTGCGCGCCACCGTCTATCAGGATCCAACGTGGCAGTTGGCGGCGTGGAACGCGACGCGGCTGATGGGAGGGTTGCGGCTGATCACCGTGCATCGCGGAGATGAACTGAGCGCGGTGCTGCCGTTGCACCTGACGGCGAAAGGGGGGCTGGTGACGCCGGGCGCGGCGGTGAGCGATTATCTTGAGCCGTTGGTGGATCGGGGGATTGAGGCGGATGTGTGGGTGGCGATGCTGTCATTTCTGGGGAGCCTTTGGAATGGCAGGGTTGGCGAGCTGACGCTGCACAACGTGCGCGAGGCGGCGAGTTGCCGGGGGGTGTTGCCGATGGTGGCTGATCGCATGGGATTTCAGTATGAGGAGCGGGTGGTGGAGTATTCGCCGGCGGTGAAGCTGCCGGCGACGTGGGAGGCGTATCTGGATTCGCTTGATGGGCACGAGCGCAAGGAGCTGCGCAGAAAGGTGAACAAGGCGGAGCAGAAGGGGGGGGCGACGTTCGTCAATGCGGCGGCGGAAGATGCGGGTTCGATGCAGACGGCGCTGCGATTGATGGAGCTTTGCGGTGGAGAAAAGGGGGATGCGGTGGAGAAGTATCTGCGCCCGCTGATCGAGGAGGCGGGGCCGGAGCTGATTCGGCGGCGGAGGATGGAGCTGTGGACGCTTGGGGTGCAGGGTGAGCCGGCGAGTTGCCTGCTGCAGTTTCCGAGTGGGGAGGGGCCGATGCTTTATAATTGCGGGTTCGATCCTGGGAAGAAGGAATGGAGTCCGGGAGTGGTGGCGGTGGCGATGGCGATTCGGCAGGCGATTGCGGGCGGGTTTAAGACCTATGACCTATTGCGCGGGCAGGAGGGATATAAATATCGACTCGGGGCGGTGGATCGGGCGCTGGTGCGGGTGACGTTGAAGAGGCGCTGAATTAGCCCCGGAGGGGCGGAAGATTCTAGCCCACGACGCTAGTCGTGGGGATCGAAAGAGGCGAATCAGACCTTTTGGATTCCAGCCCCGGAAGGGCGACAGGTCATGGCGCACACCTTCACGAACCTCCTCACCCACGTCATCTTCAGCACGAAAGATCGGGTGGCGTATCTCTCCGACGAACTGCGCCCGCGGGTCTTTGCCTACATGGGCGGCATCGTTCGGGAAGAGGGCGGCACGGCGCTGATCATCAACGGGCCGGCGGATCACGTTCATTTGTTGGTTGCTTTGCCGGCGACGTTGGCGTTGTCGGATTTCATGCGGGTGTTGAAGACGAATTCCTCCAAGTGGGTGCATGAGACGTTTCCCGAGTTGGCGGCGTTTGGGTGGCAGACGGGGTATGGGGCGTTCAGTGTGAGTGCGTCCAATGCGGAAGAGGTGCGGGTGTACGTCGAAGCAAAAGAAGAGCATCATCGGACGGTGACGTTTCAGGAGGAGTTCGTTGCGTTTTTGAAGAGGCATGGGGTGGCGTACGATCCGAGGTATATTTGGGAATGAGGGGTTGATCTGTCGCCCCTCCGGGGCTGGGATTTGAGATGGGTGTCGGGGCTACCCACTCGCGTCGTGGGCTAGATTCTGTCGCCCCTCCGGGGCTGGGGAAATCGGGGGGGGTGCGGTGGCGTTTGGGCGTACCCACGACTGGCGTCGTGGGCTACATTCTTCCGCCCCTCCGGGGCTACAATCGCGCTATGTCATTGAATCAGGAATTGGCAACGCTGTTCACCCGCATGGCGGCGATCATGGAGATCAAGGGGGAGGTTGCGTTCAAGGCGATTGCATTTGCCAAGGTGGGGCGGCTGTTGAACGATATGACGTTCGACATTCGGCAGGCGTATGAGCAGGGGACGCTGGGGCAGATTGAGGGGATTGGCAAGGGAAGTCAGCGGGTGATTGAGGAGTATATTCGCACGGGGGCGAGCACCGATCACGACGAGCTGGCGGCGAGCATTCCGGCGGGGCTGTTGCCGCTGCTGCAGATTCCGGGGCTGGGGCCGAAGACGATTTCGCTATTTTGGAAGCAGCGGGGGGTGACGAACCCTGAGGATCTGGTGAAGGCGATCGCGGAAGGGAAGCTGACGGACCTGAAGGGGATCGGCGAGAAGAAGGTGGCGGCGATCAAGCAGGGGATTGATTTTCTGGCGCGGTCGAAGGGGCGGATGGGGATTGGCGAGGCGCTGCCGATCGCGGAGGCGCTGGTGGAGCGGCTTCGCGGGCTGGCGGATGTGAGGCAGGCGGAGCTGGCGGGGAGCCTGCGGCGGCGGCGCGAGACGGTGGGGGATGTGGACCTCGTTTGCTCGCTGAACGTCGAGGGGTCGGGCGAGCGCGTGTCGGCGGCGTTTGTGAAATTTCCCGAAGTCGAACGGATTCTGGGGCAAGGCAACACCAAATCGAGCGTGATCACTGTCGGCGGATTGCAGGTCGATTTGCGGATCGTGCCGGTGGAGAACTTTGGGGCGGCGCTGCTGTACTTCACGGGGTCGAAGGATCACAACGTGAAGCTGCGCGGGCGGGCGCAGGACATGGACCTGACGCTGAACGAGTGGGGGCTTTATAAAGTGTCGGAGTACGACAAATCGCAGAAGAAGACCGGGGAGGCGCCGGCGATCAAGGCGGTGGCGAGCAAGACTGAGGCGGAGGTTTATAAGAAGCTGGGGCTGGCGTTTGTCGATCCTGAGATTCGCGAGAACCGGGGGGAGGTGGAAGCGGCGGAGGCGGGCAAGCTTCCGAAGCTGATCACCCGGGCGGACATCCGCGGGGATCTGCACACGCACACGACGGCCTCGGACGGCGTTGCGACGATCGAGCAGATGGCGGAGACGGCGATGGCGCTGGGGTATCAATACCTGGCGATTACGGATCACTCGCGAAGCCAGGTGATCGCCAACGGGTTGTCGATCGAGCGGCTGTTGAAGCACGTTCGGGCGATTCACAAGGTGGGGGAGCGGATGAAGGGGATCAAGCTGCTCGCCGGGTGCGAGGTGGATATTCTGGTCGATGGGTCGATGGATTATCCCGATGAGATTCTGGCGCAGCTCGACATCGTGATTGGGAGCCCGCACGCGTCACTGAAGCAGGATGCAGCGACGGCGACGGATCGGATCGTGCGGGCGATCAACAACCGGTATGTGAACGCGATTGGGCATCCGACGGGGCGGCTCATCAATCGGCGCGAGGGGCTTCCGCTGGATTTTGCGCGGGTGTTTAAGGCGGCGGCCGAGACGGGTACGGCGCTGGAGATCAACTCGGGGTATCCGCGACTGGATCTGAACGACGTGAACGCGCGGGGGGCGATCGAAAGCGGGTGCGTGTTGTCGATCGACACGGATGCGCACAGCCCCGGAGGGTTTGAGGAGATCACTTATGGCGTTGACGTAGCGCGGCGGGCGTGGGTGACGGCGAAACAGGTGATCAATTGCTGGCCGGTTGAGGAGCTTCAACGGTTTCTGGGGAGGAAGCGGTAGCGGTTGAAATGGCGGGCAGGTCGACCAGGCGATCTTGCGCGACGGCATAGCCGAGGCGGGCGGACTTGTCATAACAGCGATAGGCCTCGTCGAGATTGCGGGCGACACCGCTGCCGTTTTCGTAGCGCCATCCGAGGCGGTACATGGCGGCGGAATAGCCGAGGACGACGAGCGATCGGCTGGCGGCGTCGGCGCGAGCGGTGAGGGGGGTTGCTCGCTCCAGGGCGGCGCGAAGGCGATCGAGGAAGGGTCGGAAGACGGCTTGGCCGAGGTGGTGAATTGACTGGCGGAAGCGGCCGCGCGCGGTCGAGAGCGATGAGCCGCAGAACGGGCAGAACCTTGCGCCGCGAGGCTGGTTTTCCAGCGAGTGTTCACAATGCGGGCAGCGGTGACGCGGCGGAATGGGTGAGGTTGTGCTGCTCATGGAGTTCGACCGGTATATTACCTAAGACGAGGCTGCTTGGATCGTCAAAATGGTCTATCGATGAGAATCTGTCACGCGATCACGAGGCTCATTATCGGCGGCGCTCAGGAGAACACGTTGCTCAGTTGTGAGGGACAGCACGATCGCGGGCATGAGGTGACGCTGATCACGGGGCCGGCGCTGGGGCCGGAGGGCTCGCTGATGGAGCGGGCGACGGGCTACGGGTATCAAGTGGAGGTGATCGATCAGATGCGGCGGTCGATTTTGCCGTTGAAGGATTACCGCACGTATCGAAGGCTCTTGCGGCGCATGCGCGAGTTGAGGCCGGATGTCGTTCACACGCACAGCAGCAAGGCGGGCATCCTCGGGCGGCGAGCGGCGGATCGGGCCGGGGTGCCGGTGGTGGTTCACACGATTCATGGATTGGCGTTCACGGCGTCGACGTCACGGATGGTTAATCATGTGTACAAGATGCTGGAGCGCGGGGCAGCGCCGCTGACGGACAGGATCGTTTGCGTTGCGGATGCGATGCGGGATCAGTCGCTGGCCGGGGGAGTGGGGGTAGCGGAGCAGTATGTGACGGTGTACAGCGGGATGGAGACGGGGCCGTTTATCAACCCCCCGGTGACGCGGGAGGAAACACGACGAAGTTTGGGCATCGATGAGGGTCACGTTGTGGTGGGGACGATTGCCAGGTTGTTTCACTTGAAGGGGCACGACGATCTGTTGGAGATTGCGGCGGATCTGTGCCGGGAGTTTCCGGCGCTGCGATTCTTGTGGGTGGGCGATGGCATCCTTCGCGGTGAGTTTGAGCGGCGGATGGAGCAGATGGGTTTGCGCGATCGGATTATTTTGACGGGGATGGTGCCGCCGGGGGATGTGCCGCAATTTACGGCGGCGATGGATATTCTGGCGCATCCCTCGCGACGGGAAGGTCTGGCGCGGGCGCTGCCGCAGGGATCGCTGGCGGGCGTGCCGACGATCACGTATGACATCGACGGGGCGAAAGAGGGGGTGATCGACGGGGTGACGGGATTTGTGCTGCCGCCATTTGACAAGCAGAAGCTTGCGGCGTGCATTGCGCGGTTGGTGAAGGATGCGGCTTTGCGCCGTAGGATGGGCGCGGCTGGGCGTGAGTTTGCGCTGAAGCGGTTTGATGCGAAAGTGATGGTTGAGGCGCTGGAAC
>JBBRIN010000334.1:0-5155 GCA_038221115.1 Tepidisphaerales bacterium | reverse complement strand
ATTACCGGCGTCTGAAGATCGGCGAGATGACTCTGCCGGCGGGGAAGCAACAATTCACGTTGCGCCCGGCCGGCAAGCCAAGGGGCGCGCTGATGGACCTGGAGGGCATCGTCTTGCAGGCAGTAGTCGAGGAAGCAAAGTAGGTTTGCGCTGAACGGCGCCTACGCCAGGATCTGCTCGATCACCTGTCCATGTACGTCCGTCAGCCGTCGATCAGCGCCATCATGGCGATACGTGAGCTTTTTATGATCGATGCCGAGGAGATGGAGAATCGTCGCGTGCAGGTCATAGCAGTAGGTCGGCGTGAGCGCCTTCCATGACCACTCGTCGCTCTGGCCGTAGGAGACGCCACCCTTGACACCGGCGCCCGCAAGCCACGAGACGAACGTGCCGCCGTTGTGATCGCGGCCCGTGCCGCCCTGGCTGAAAGGCATGCGCCCGAACTCGGTGGACCAGACGAGCAGCGTATCGTCGAGCATCCCTCGCCGCTTCAGGTCGATCAGCAGCGCGGCGCTGGGCCTGTCGACGGCGGCGGCCATGGGGGGAAGCTCGGTGGCGATGTCTGTGTGGTTGTCCCAGTTGTTCTTGTTGCCCGACGCGCCGCTCCAGACCTGGACGAAGCGCACCCCGCGCTCCAGCATCCTGCGGGCAATGAGACAGCGCCGGCCGAACTCTTCGCTGGGCTTCTGATCCAGGCCGTACAGTTCTTTTGTCTCGGCGGTTTCGCCCGTGAGATCCATCACTTCAGAGGCGCTCATCTGCATGCGCGCCGCCAATTCATACGACGAGATGCGCGCTTCGAGACGAGAGTCGCCGCGATGCTCCTGAGCGTGGGCACGGTTGATTTCGCTCAGCAACTTGAGTGAATCGCGCTCACCCTCGGGAGTGATCCAGGTAGCCTGCTTGGGCGGGTATAGATCAACGATCGGTTCAGGCGCGGTGGCGTGGATGACGGTCCCGGCGTGGGCGGCGGGCAAGAATCCGGCGGAAAAGTTACCGAGGTTGTTATACGGCAGGCCGCGCGGATCGGGGAGGACGACGAATGAGGGAAGGTTGTCGCACAGGCGACCGAGGCCATAACTCATCCAGGCGCCCATGCAGGGGAAGCCGGGAAGGACGAAGCCGGTGTTCATCATGTAACTGCCGGGGCCGTGGACGTTGGTCTTGCTGGCCATCGACATGAGGAACGCGATCTCATCCACACACCCGGCCAGATTCGGAAACGCGCTGCTCACCCATTGCCCGGACTGGCCATGCCGCTGAAATGTGAAAGGGCTTTTGAGCACCGCGCCGGCGGCGCTGGTGGCGGCCTCAACATGCGAGCCCGGGTCGAACTTCTGCCCGTGGAGCTTCTCGAGTGCGGGTTTGTAGTCAAAGGAATCGCATTGACTGACGCCGCCGTTCATGAAAAGCTGGATCACCCGCTTGGCCCTCGGGCGGAACTGGGGGGCGGCGGGGGACGATTGGGCAAGGAGGCCGGATTGGTTGAGAAGGTAGGCGAGCGCAACGCCGCCCAAGCCGCCGCCGTGGCGCCAGAGGAAGTCGCGGCGCGAGGGCAATGCTTTGGGGGGGCGTCGCATCATCGAATGCTCAATCCACGAAGATGAATTCGTTGCTGTTAACGAGAACCCGGCAGGCAGCGGCCAAGCCATGGGCCTTGACAAAGGCGGACATGGCGGCAAGCTCATCGTCGCCCGGAGCACGACTCCAACAGAGCCGATAGGTGCGATTGAGCTGCGTTGTCAGGTCAGGTGATTCGCGCGCAAGTCGATCCGCCAGGTGCTCGCAGTACCGCACGAGAAACCGGTCGTTCATCATCGCCAGCGCCTGAAGAGCACTCATGGAGCTGCTGCGCGCAGCCGTGAGCTGCGAGGCATCCGGGTAGTCGAGCGCATCCATGAAAGGGTCCGGAAGCGTGCGATAGATGAAGCGGTAGACGCTGAGACGGCGGGCCGCGGGCGAGTCGGGGTCGAAGCCGGAATAGTTGAGAATCGGCGTCACATGAACGCCCGGCGACTGGAGGAACTGCTTGGCCGATGGACCTCCCATCGTCGTGTCCAACAGGCCGGTGACCTGGAGCAGCGTATCGCGCACGGATTCGGCGTCGAGGCGGGTGCGGTGCATGCGCCAGCAGTAGCGGTTGTCGCCGTCTGACTCGGCCAACGCGGGGACGTCCTGTGACGACTGGCGATAGGTGCGGCTGGTGACGAGCAAGCGGTCGAGCTGCTTGATGGAGCCACCGTGATCGAGGAACCAGATCGCGAGCCAATCGAGCAGCTCCGGATGGCTGGGCGCGGCGCCCATGTGGCCGAAATCGCTCGCGGTCGAGACGATGCCGCGACCGAAGTGATATTGCCATGCGCGGTTGACGATGGAGCGCCAGGTCAGCACGTTGCGAGGATCAGACAGCCATTTCGCCAGCGCAGCGCGCCGCGCAGATTCATCATCCGGATGAGCCAGGTGAAATCGCGCGTCCATGCCTTCGACGCAGGAGAGCGCGCCGGGCTGGGCCGGCTCCAGAGGTTGGGTTATCTCGCCGCGCCGCAGGATAAAAACAGGACGCGGCCCCTTTGCCGGCTTGAAGTTGCCGGTCGAGGCAAAGTCGCTTGCGGCAGCATAGACCTTTTGCATCGTCGGCAGAGCCGCCAACTCGCGATCGACGCGTCCGCGCAAATAGTACCGGGTCAGCTCGAGCAGGTCGGATTCACTTCGATCCTTCTCCGACGTCGCAAGAATCCTGACGATCGCCGGCGGCAGCAACTCCACCTCTGGAGCAGGCGGCGGCGTTGCATTCGTGACCGACAGCCGAAAGCGGCCGATGAGGTGCCCCCCACCGTGTGTCTGCTCCAGAGCAAACGTGAAGATGGTGCCGCCCGCAAAGCCGATAGGCTGCTTCAGGCGATAGATGCCGACGTGCGGTTGGCCGATCTGCGGGAAGATTCCCCATGCGGTCCGGTCATTTCGGTCGATCGACATGGCAACGGACCAGCCGGATTGATTGAAGTCTGCATGGGCCTCAACCAGCTCAACCAATTGCGCGCGCGAAGGGTCTGAGGCGGGCGCCGCCCAGAGACGGAGTTCATTCAGATGAAGATTGCCGTTGTCCTGCCTGCCGGGGCCCGTGTGAGGCAGGGAGCTGTCGGTGAGAAGATCGAGACGAATGGCCGTAACGCCTGCGAGGGCAGTGGCCGCGGTGACGGTGTAAATGTCTTTGTCGGGCCGCGTGCCGCACGAAAGGATCGACCCGTCGGGCTGCTTGGAGAGCGTACAGCCATTCGCGGAGGCGAGCTGCGTTGGCTCAAGTGTGATCCATGGCGTGCGCCGCGCGGCTACGTCGCGCGCCCATGCCAGCGCCCCGGCGCGCGACGCGCCCTCTAGTGGTGACGCGCCGGCCAAATATTTCCCCGTCTCCAGCCCCTGTTGCTGGGTGAGCAACGTGCGCCGGCGGAGCGCGACGGCGGCGTCCGAATCATATGCCCGCTCCGCCCGATCCACTCCCGCGAACACCGCTTGGAGCGCGTAATAGTCCGCCTGGGGGATTGGATCGAACTTGTGACCATGGCACCGCGCGCAGTGTACGGTCGTGCTGGTGAACGTCGACATCGTTGCCGTCACCATGTCGTCGCGATCCAGGTTGCGGGCGATGCGCTTGTCGACCGTGTCGTCGAGGATCTCCATCTGCGAGCTCTCATCCCACGGCCCAGCGGCGATGAAGCCCAGCGCGACCGTCCCCTGCGGATCGTCGGGGAACAACACATCGCCCGCGATCTGCTCTTCGACAAAGCGCGCATAGGGCTTGTCGGCGTTGAACGAGCGAATGAGGTAGTCGCGGTACGGCCAGGCGTTCGGTCGCTCGCGGTCCTGGTCGTTGCCGTGCGTCTCGGCGAAATGAACCAGGTCCATCCAGCGGCGCGCCCAGCGCTCGCCATAACGGGGGCTGGCGATCAGACGATCGACGAGCTTCTCATATGCGGCTGGCGAATCATCCGCAAGGAAGGCGGCTACTTGCTCCGGCGTCGGAGGAAGGCCAGTCAGGTCAAACGTCAGGCGGCGGATGAGCGATCGCCGGTCGGCCTCGGGTGAAGCTTTGAGCCCCTTCTCGTGGATCTTGTCGCGACTGAACGCATCAATGGGTTGTTCACCGGGCGCGCTGTGAATACGCGGCGCGACCAAGGGCTTGAACGCCCAGTGATCCTGCCGCGGATCGACAGCCAAGGACCCCGTCGCCGCCGGCCACGCCGCGCCTTGGTCAATCCAATTGCGAAGCACACCGACTTGCGCCGGTGTGAGCGCGTCTCCCTTTGGCGGCATGCGGCGGTCGGGATCCAGGCCGGCAACGAATTTGAAGAGCGGACTATCGACCGCGTGATGAGGAATGATGGCAACGCCGTCGTCACCGCCTCTCAACGCCGGCTCTCGCTGGTCCAGGCGATAGCCGCCCTTTTGCTTCTCAGGCCCGTGGCAACGGTAGCATGCGCTGGACAGAATGGGCCGGACGTCCTTGTCGAAATCAACCAACCGAGCACCGGCAAGCGGCTCAGCGCGCGCCGCTGTGGCGAGCGCAATGAGCAGCAGCGGTATGTATCTGCTCAGCCTGGATCCTATGGCGTTGATATCCATTCAAAAGCGAGTTTACCCGGGATTGATCTCAACCGCTGGTATCAGCCGCACCGGTCCGATCAATCCTGAATCGCGGAGCGGCCATTTCGAGGCATCGAAGGGCTTGTAATCGATGTTGACGAAATTGATTTCGTGAAAGCTCTTCCAATTAACGCCGCGCCGGTCCAGGTCGGCGACCCGGTTGGCAGCCAGGTTGGTCACATCCACCTCCAGCACGTTCCGCCCCGGCTTCAGGAACTCGCCAAGAGCAACACGATACGGCGGACACCAGAGCGCCGCCACGTAGGTTCCATTCAGGCGAACGCGTGCCGACTCGCACACGCGGCCGAGATCGAGCAACCACTGCTTCGCGTCGCCGGGGGGGTGATCGAATTCGATCGTGTAGCGTGCGGTGCCGGCAAAGCGTTTGGCCTCGGCGTCGGAAACGGTCGTCCAGGACGCGAGCTGCGACAGTTCCGCATTGGCCGGCAAAGTGGGGCCGCCGTCGACGAAGTGGAGGCGCCACGAGCCCTTCACTTCAACGCCATCACCGCTG
>JBBRIN010000333.1:0-5157 GCA_038221115.1 Tepidisphaerales bacterium | reverse complement strand
GACCGAAGCCGTCAGCGGCGCGAAGGGCGCCCTGCTGAATGTCGGCAACCTCCAGCCAACTCAAACGCCCGCGATTACCGGCACGCGCGACTGGACGAAGGTAGAGGTAACCTTCAACAGCGGCAGCCTGACCAAACTCGGCATCAATTGTCTATTCGGCGGCTGGGGCAAATCCAAGGGCACCGCCTGGTACGACGACGTGGAGCTCGTCAAAGCCGGCGCTCCAGGGGCCGCCGATCTTCCCGGCGCCGTCGGGCAAGCCGTTCTGATCATCTCCAACCACTACGCCCAGCGCGCCCCGACTGACTCCATCGTGGCGACGCTCAGTGCGCTGAAGCAGGCGGACGCGAGTCTCGCCGTCGCCATAGCCGACGGCCTCGCCGCCGGTTGGCCGAAGGACAAAGCCCCCAATCTCTCCCCCGCGGATGTCGAGGAACTCCAATCCGTCATGAAATCTCTCCCGCCCGCCGCGCGCGATCGCCTGCTGGTGCTTGGCACGCGCTGGGGCCGCGCCGACCTGTTCGGCTCACAACTGGCCGGCATCTCGAAGGACATTCGCGCCACCCTCGACGACGTGAGCCAACCGAGCGAGAAGCGCGTCGAAGCGGCCCGCCGCCTCATCGGCGTCTCGGATGACGCCAAAACGGTTGAATCGATCATCGCCATGATCAATCCAGCAGCCGGCCCGGAGTTCCAGGTCGGCCTCATCGAAGCGGTGGGCGCCAGTCACATCGACGCCGTCGGCGAGGCGCTGGTTGCCCAATGGAAAAAGCTGACGCCCGCGAGCCAGAAAGCCGCCGCCAACGTGATGCTCCGCAAGCCCGCCTGGGCCGCCTCCCTCGTCAAAGGACTCGACAAACACACGATCGATCAGCGCGATCTCTCCAGCTCCACCTGGCAGGCACTCACCACTTACCCCGACGACGCCTTGGCCAAGAAAGCCCGCACCGTGCAAGCCGCCGTCGGCCGCGCCCCCACCGCCGGCCGAAAGGAGATCGTCGACAAGTTCATCCACCTCGCCGACGAGAAGGGCGACGTCGAGGCCGGCAAGCTCGTGTTCGAGAAGAACTGCATGGTCTGCCACACCCTCGAGGGCCGGGGCGGCAAGGTCGGCCCGGAGCTGACCGGCGTCGGCGCCCGACCCAAGTCCGACATCCTCATCCAGATGCTCGACCCCAACCGCTCCGTCGAGGGCACCTTCCGCCAGTGGACCGCACAGACGAACGACGGCGACTTCATCTCCGGCCGCCTCTTGACCGAAACCACCACGACCGTCGACCTCCTGGACGCCACCGGCGTCAGCCACACGTTCCAGCGCAAGGACCTCAAAGCCCTCACGGTTTCCGAGCTCGGCATCATGCCGGAGGGCTTCGAGAGCCTCAAACCCGAAGAGCTGCGCGATGTCGTCGAGTACGTTTCCACGAGCAAGCTGAAACATTAAGAATCCACGAATCGCACGAATGAACACGAATCAGAAGAAGAGAAACCAAGCTGGACGCTCCAGATCCTCGCTGTTCTTAAGTAATTGATCCCTGCATTTCTTATTCGTGTACATTCGTGAGATTCGTGGACGAGGTTGGATTTCATTTGAGGAGCTAGCTATGTCGCAAAAGATCCGCATCGCCATCGTCGGCCTCGGCTTCGGCGCCGAGTTCATCCCGATCTACCAGTCCCACCCGGGCGCCGAGATGTACGCCGTCTGTCGCCGCGATAAGGCCGGCCTCGAAGCCTGCGGCAACAAGTTCAACATCGCCAAGCGCTACACCGACTTCAACGAGTTGCTGAAGGACCCGAACGTCGACGCCGTCCACATCAACAGCCCCATCGCCGAGCATGCCGCTCAATCGATCGCCGCTCTCAAGGCCGGCAAACACGTCGCCTGCACGGTCCCGATGGCCACCACCGTCGAAGACTGCCGCGCCATCGTCGACCTGCAGAAAAAGACCGGCAAGACGTACATGATGATGGAGACCGTCGTCTACTCCCGCGAATACCTCTTCGCCAAGGAGCTCTATGATCGCGGCGTCCTCGGCCGCATCCAGTTCATTCGCGGCTCCCACCAGCAGGACATGGACGGCTGGCCCGGCTACTGGCCCGGCCTGCCCCCGATGTGGTATGCCACGCACTGCGTCAGCCCCTGCCTCGCCGTGTTGGGTGATCGCCACAAGGGCACCAGCGCCCTCGCCGAGTCCGTCGTTTGCCACGGCTCAGGGCGGATCGCCGACGACATGATCAATATCTACAATTCCCCGTTTGCCATCGAGACCGCCACCTTCAGGATCAAGGACTCCGACATCTGCGCCGAGGTCACGCGCAGCCTCTTCGACACCGCCCGCCAATATCGCGAAAGCTTCGACGTTACCGGCTCGCGCGCCAGCTTCGAATGGCAGCAGGTCGAAAACGAGCAGCCCGTCATCCACTTCAAAGGATTGCCGGAAAGTGAAATCCCCAAGAGGGTGCGGGTGCCCGACTATGCCGGCCGTCTGCCCGACCCCATCCGAAAGTTCACCGGCGCCATCCATGATGCGACGCACCTGTCATTCGTCCAGGGCGGCGGCCATGGCGGCAGCCACCCCCACCTGGCGCATAACTTCCTTCAGGCCTGCCTCGGCAAGCAGGCCGCGCTGCCCGATGCGCCCACCAGCGCCAATTGGACCATGGTCGGCATCTGCGCCCATCAGTCCGCGATGAAAGGCGGCGACCGGGTCCAGATCCCGATCTTCTGAGGCAGCAAAACGCCAACGACCTTGATGCAATACCCGCGATTCTTCACGATCCTTTTCCTGCTGGCAATCCCGGCCTGCAAGCCCGCGCCCCTCGCCCCCCCCGCGCCGGTGGCGGCTTCACAAGTCATTGCACCGCTCCCGCGCCCCTACCTCCTGCACATCCCCGGCATCTCCGGCGAATCCATCGTCGACCACACCTTCGTTCGCGGGCTCCGCGCGGCGCGGCTCGATGCCGACATCGAAATCTACGATTGGACTGAGCACGACCCCGGCGTTCCCGCATTACAGGCGTTGACGCGCAACAAGCAGGAGGCGCGCAAGATCTCCGACAAGCTGATCGCCCGCTATCGCGCCGATCCGCGCATCGCCATTTATCTGACGAGCCATAGCGGTGGCGCGGGACCGGCCGCCTGGGCGCTCGAGGGCTTGCCCCCCGATGTGCAAATCCGCCGCGCTCTCTACCTGGCGCCGGCCCTCTCCCCCACCTACGACCTGACCAAATCATTGTCGCACGTCGCCGACAAGGCATACGTCTTCTGGAGCGACCAGGACCAGATCATCCTCTCGGCCGGCACGCGCGTCTTCGGCACCATCGATGGCCAATACACCGATTCCGCCGGCTACGTCTCTTTCACACGACCCCCTGCCGGCGACCCCGCACAATACGCCAAGCTCGTTCAATTCCCCTATGACAGATCCTGGGTGCGGTATCAGCACCCCGGCGATCACATCGGCCCCATGGCTACGCCCTTCGCGCAGTTCATCCTTGCCCCGTTGATCGAATCGGGAAAACTACCGCCCGTCGCCAGGGCGGCCACCACTCAATCCACATCATCGCGATGAATCCCACCCCCTGGCCACTTTGGCAAAAACTCCTCGCCTATGCCATCCTCAGCGCGATCTCGCTGACGGCGATCTACATCATCGATCTGAAGGTGACGCGGCACCAGATGCTGCCGGCGGCGAGCCCGGTCGGAAACCCTCGTTAAGGTTTGCCTTTTCGTGTGAGCTTCCCCAACGCCGCGACTAGACCAATTCCAGCCCCGCCAATCGCCGCGTGCAGCAGCAAACATGCCACCACGCGCTCCGGCAATGCATAAGGCACCTCATCGTTCAAGCTCGTCAGGTGATAGGCGATGGCCTGCTCGGTCCAGACGCCCATGGACTCGCGGACGACGCCGTTCACCGCGAACGCCGGGTTCGCCGGAATCAGCCATGCCGCCATCCGAATTCCGCGCTGGCCGTGCATCACCGGCGCGAGCCAGATCGGCCACGTCAACCACGCCACCGCCGCCACCGTAACGATCGCCCCCGACAAAACACGGCCGAAGCGCAGACTCCGCATCAACACGGTAATCGCCGCGATTGCCGCGGCCATCGTCGCCAGCACCAGGTAACATGCGGCCCAGATGCCCAGATCCAGTTCCACGCGCACCGACGCCACCAACCAGATTGCCGCCACCCCGTGGACCGCCCCGCCCCATGCAAGCCCTCTACCGAGCCAGGTATCCTCGCCCGCGAGCAATGGGCTCGTGATGAGCGCCACCACCATCAACCCGCCCAGAAACAGCCCCAGCGTCACACCCGCCGCCCAGTAGCACAGCGCGCCGCCGGCTACCGAGATCATTGCCGGCCAGAAGAATGCCAGCCACGCGTTCTGTCCCCGCTCCACCTCCCAGCCAGCCGGGTGCACTTCATTGGGGATCGCTTCGACCGTGAAATCAATTGAGTTCATTCCCGGCGCTGCCGGCATCGACGCGCTGTTGGTGCCCGCTTCCGTCACTCCTTCTTCTCCGGCCGCGGCGTCGTCATATTCTGATACCGCTTTTGCAGATCGTCCATCACCCGCTGAATCCGCTCCGCCTCGTCGATCAGCCGCTGCTGCTCCCGGCGCATCCCCTCGATCACCTCATAGTGCGCCTGCGCCGCCTCGCGCAGCGATCGATCGTGCGACGATACGCTGCGCTGCCATCGCTCTTTCAACGCCTTGATCCGCTCCTCATCGACTCGCACTTCGTCAGCCGGCGCGTCTTCGCTCCCCTGCCCCAGCGCCTCCGTCACCCGCCGCACATCACCCGCCGGTGCGCCAGGCGCCACATCCAGCCTCACCTTTGACTGCACCCGCCGCCGCGCCAGCGCCTCGCCCAGCCGCTCGACGGTGATGCTCATCCCGTCCATCTTCACTTTCCCGTCCGCGCCGACCGACACGACGGTCGCGCCAACATCGCTGCCCGCGTCGCTCTTCGCCGGGGGGGCGGCGGATTCGCGCGTCGAAGGGCGGGCGCCGTTCTTTTCATTCCCCGCCGCCTCCAGAATCATCCAGATCGTCATCCGCTTCGTGCCCTGTACCGCCGCGGGCAGGAGCGCGGCGTTGCGTTCCCACTGCCGCGACTCCAGATCACGCGCGGCAACATCGCCGACGTCGATCACC
>JBBRIN010000332.1:0-5159 GCA_038221115.1 Tepidisphaerales bacterium | reverse complement strand
AAGGTTTGTGGGGGCGGAAAGTTAAACGTGTCGAGGGAGGCGCGGGAGCAGACGGTGGGTGTGGCGGTGACCAGCGTGTATAGCCTGGGGGGGCAGAATGCGGCGTTGGTGTTCAAGAAAGTAGACAGTAGTCAGTAGACAGAAGACAGTAGGAAAACTGAAAGGGTCTACGCATGGTCTCGACGACCTTTCAAGACTTAACCGTTTGGCGAAAAGCGCATGCGTGGGTACTGGGGATTTATCGGTACGCGTCGGGGCTTCCGAAGTACGAACTCTTTGCACTAGGTTCGCAAATGCGCCGTGCAGCGGTGTCAATCCCGGCAAACATCGCTGAAGGCTTTAAGAAAAAGACCAAGAACGACAAGGCCCGCTTTTACAACATCGCACAGGGCTCACTCGAAGAGTCTCGATACTATTTGATCCTAGCGCAGGATTTGGGCTATGGGTCGACGCACGGTTTGCTGGCTGCGTTGGACGAGATCGGCCGAATGTTGGACGCGTACATTCGCGCGCTATTGGCCTCACGTTGAACCTGCTGTCTACCGAATTCTGTCTACTGTCTACTTAGGACATCCATGCATCGAGTCGTCATCACAGGAATGGGTTGGATCACGCCGATGGGGCATTCCATCGATTCGGTTTGGAAGCGGCTGCTTAATGGGGAGAGCGGGATTTCCAAGACCACGATTTTTGATGCCTCCACGTTTCCGACGACATTTTCCGCAGAGGTGAAGGATTATAACCTCGCTGATTTTGTGCCGGACGCCGGCGAGCACGAAGGCGTTGGGCGAAACACGCGCTTCGCCCTTGGGGCTTGCGCGCAGGCTTGGAAGAGCGCGGGGCTGAACGGCGCGAAGCTCGAGCTGGATCGCGTGGGGATCTACCTCGGCAGCGGGGAGGGATCGCTCGATTTTGAAGCGTATACCGCGGCCGCCCTTTCCGCGTGGCAGGCGGGTTCGACAGAGCTGGATTCGGTGAAATGGGCGGAGATTGCCCACGAGCGGATGAACGGGGTGCGCGAGGTGGAGCAGGAGCCGAACATGCCGCTGTCGCATTGGGCGCTTCTGACGGGGGCGCGCGGGCCGGCGTTTAACGGTCTCACGGCCTGCGCGGCCAGCACGCAGGCCATCGGGGAGGCGACGGAGATCCTGCGGCGGGGCGATGCGGACGTGATGATCGGAGGCGGGGCGCACTCGATGATTCATCCGTTCGGAGTGACGGGGTTTAATCGGTTAACGGCGCTGTCGACGTACAACGAGAACCCGGTGAAGGCGTCGCGGCCGTTCGATGCGCAGCGCGGCGGCTTTGTCCTGGGCGAAGGGGCGGGGATGGTGATTTTGGAAACGCTGGAGCATGCGCAGGGGCGGGGGGCGCGGATTCTGGCGGAGATTGTGGGATATGGGTCGACGGCGGATGCGTTTCGCATCACCGATCAGCATCCGGAGGGAGAGGGGGCGGTGGAGGCGATGAAGGAGGCGCTGGCGGACGCGAATTTAACGCCGCTCGACATTCATTACATCAATGCGCACGGCACGGGGACGAAGGAGAACGACGGAAACGAGACGAACGCGATTCGGAAGGTTTTCGGCGAGCACGCGAAGAACGTGCCGGTGAGCAGCATCAAGAGCATGATGGGGCACCTGATCGCGGCGGCGGGGTCGGTGGAGATGATCTGCTGCGTGCTGGCGATCCGGGATAACATGCTGCCGCCGACGACGAACATGGAGACGCACGATCCGGAGTGCGATCTGGATTATGTGCCGAACAAGGCGCGGGCGGCGCGGGTGGACGTTGCGCTCAGCAATAGCTTTGGGTTCGGGGGGCAGAATGATACGATTATTGTGAAGCGGTTTGTGGCGTAATTGAGAGCGCTAAAGCAAGTTTAGCCGGCGAGCTTGCTCGCCGTGTCCAGCGGCTCGCGTTGATCGAGCGGTTGGACGCGGCGGGCAAGCCCGGCCGGCTAAACTCATGGCAAGGGGGTCACCTTATTTCGGCGCTTCTGTCTTCCGGGGGAGCTTATCCGCGGCCACTTCCTTGATCGTCAGGTCGCCGTAGACGGCGCGGTACTTTCCTGACTCCTTGTCCTTGTGCCAGAAGACGATTTTGTCGGCGTCGCCGAGCTTGGCGGCGGTGGGAAGGTACTCGTAGTCGACGCCTTTCTTGGCCATGAACATCGTGCCGGTGAGTGCGCCGAAGCTGCTCGCCACCTTCATCAGGTCGGCGGTGGGCTCACCGGCGCCCTTGGCTTTGAAGAGATTGGCGATGAGCGACGGGTCGTTCAGCTGCGCGGGGAAGCTGCCGTCGTAGGCGGCACTATAGGCTTTCAGGAGGGTGACGACGTTCTCTTCGATGTTCAGGTTGACCTCAAGCTTCATCGTGCTGAGTGCATAGCCTTGCGGGGGCTCGAGGCTGAAGAGGCTTTCGTCAAGCTTGCGATCGAACTCGAAGTCGCTCATCACCATGTGCATCGCGGCGTCGCCCATCGAGACCCTCATCTCCACGCGAAGCGGCATGCCCGTTTTCGGATCGGCCCAGACGTCGGCGGGGAAGCCGCCACTGGTGACGCGGAAGCCCTTGGCCTTCACCTGGCCGATCTGCTTGTCACCAATCGGTTCCCCTTTCTGATCCGCGAGCTTGCGGAATTCAGCGGCGATGTCGCCGGAAGGAACGTTGTCGTGCTGCCCGACCGTCACCAGTTGGGCGGTATGCGTTGCCGGATTGAGGACCAGCGTCTGGCCCGTCTGCTGGTCCGAAATTGTGACCATGCCGCCGGGCGTCTCGTGACGGAGGTGGCCGGGATCGAGAAACAGCATCTTGATCGCGACCGGCGCCGGCTGCCCCGGCAGCGTGGTCGTGGCCGTGAAGCTCATGCAGTGGGCAGAGCGGATCTTGTCGGCGACCTGGGCATAAGAAACAGAGGAGAAGAGGGTGAACATGAACCACATCACGATGCTTCCCATGGCGAGCATCATGGCGGCTGCGATGCGTTGAGTGAGTGTCATGGCTAGTACCCTTTGCGCGAAGCCGCGGTGTTGTGGGCGGGGCGCGGGAGATGATGTCGTTAGGATTGCGGCCCAGGGCCCAGATGCACAGGGCGAGCTGGCGTTTCTGCGTGGCGGCGGAGATGACGGGAACAAGGTAGGCGATGGCGAGCCCGAAGACGAGGAATCCGGTGCCGCCGGCAAGGGCAACGAGCATTTGCCAGAGGGCGCCGTGGGGCTTGAAGTCGCCGAGGCCGACGGTGGAGACGATGTAGCCGGCGAAGTAGAGACGCGACCAGAAATCGGCGGGCTCGCCGGTGTCGGTCGCGACGACGGCGCGCTCGGCCCCGGAGAAAACGAGGCCCCAACCGAGCCAGAGCATCGCGCCCCAGAGCAAGAGCGTGCCGCAGACCGTGAGCAGCCCCGCGCGGGCGATCCAGCGGCGGCCGCGGGAATTTTGAGCGCGGCACTTATCGTGAGTGACGAGGACGCACTTGCCGATCCAACTGGACAGGCGGGTGGTGAGGGGGCCGGCGCCTTCGAGAAAGGTGGTCCACAGCAAGTCGATGATGGCGAAGACGATCAAGGAGACGCCGAGCAGTGCCGCGAGAATGCGCATGGGGAAGTGGATGAGTTAGGGGGTGACGAGAGAGAGGTCGATGGCCTTGATCAAGGCATCGAGGGCATAGCCGCCGTTGTGACGGAGGCCATTGAGAAAGAAGGTCGGGGTGGCGTTGACGCCGCTGCGCACGCCGCTGGCGACATCTTCCTGAACGCGGGCGGCATAATTGTGGGAGGCGAGTTGAAAGGCGATATGGTCGGCGTCCAGTGCGAGATCGCGGGCGTAGGCTACCAGATGTTCCTGCTGGAGCTCCTGGGAATGCTGAAACAGGAGGTTGTGCATCTCCCAGAATTTGCCCTGGGCTGCGGCAGCTTCGGCGGCCTCGGCGGCGAGCCGCGCCTGGGGATGGAGCTTGGCGAGCGGGAAGTGGCGAAAGGCGAATCGAAGGACGTCGCCGTAGCGGGATTGGATCTGTTCAATGATAGCGAGGGCGGCGCGGCAATGGGGGCACTGGTAATCGCCGTACTCGACGAGCTCGATTTTGGGAGTGGTCGCCCCCTGCATATGGTCTCGCAACGGATCGAGAGGGGGCTTGAGGGGAGGTTGGGGCGCTGTTCTAAGCTGCACTCGGCCCTCCTGACGAAGAAAGGGATTCGAGCGCTTGGAGGATGCCGTCGGCACCCGGATTGACGTCGATGGGCGAGAGATAGCTCCAGCGGATGATGCCGTCGCGGTCGATCACGAAGAGCGCGCGCTCGGCGATGCCCGAGTCGGCGCGATAGGCGCCATAGGCTCGGGCCGTGGCCCCCTTCGGCTCGAAATCGGCCAGCAGGGGGAACTCGAGCCGGCGCTGGTTGGCATAGGCGGCGTGGCACCAGACACCGTCGACGGAGATGCCGATGAGTTGGGCATTGAAGCGCTGGAACTCGGAGAGGACCTCATTGTAGAGGGCGAGTTGATCACCGCAGACGGAGCTCCAGTCGGCGGGGTAAAAGACGAGGACGACGGGTTTGCCGCGCAGGTCGGAGAGGCGCATGGTCTGGTCGGGCCCGGCGGGGAGGGCGAACTCGGGGGCGCGGGCGCCCGGAGCGAGCACTTGGGAGGTTTCGATTGGATGACTCATACAAATCCTTCAGAAGCCGGGGCGTACGCGGCGGGAATGAATCAGACGCGCAGGCCGATGGAAAAGCAACGAATGTGGATCGGGAATCCGGCTAACATTCACTGCGCGGGGTCGTATGTAAAGAGCGATGCCGGATCGTTTTGTAGCAAGTCGCATCGATGCCGCCCCACGGAGCGTGTCCCGGAGATGGGCGAACGAAGATAGGATGAGTAACGACAGGGAATTGCGCATGACTTGCAGATCGGAGTCACGGAAGCTGTTCATTGGGCTATTTGCGATATGGGGAATCTGCGCGCTGCTCGCGGGGAGTCTTAGGGCAGCAGAGCCGGCGGCGCAGGCGCAGCAGATGGAATTCTTTGAAACGAAGATCCGGCCGGTGTTGGTTGAGAAATGCTACTCGTGTCACAGCGAGGGGGCGAAGAAGCTGAAGGGGGATCTGAAGGTCGACACGGCGGCAGGATTGTTGCGGGGTGGGGAATCGGGATCGCCGTCG
>JBBRIN010000331.1:0-5164 GCA_038221115.1 Tepidisphaerales bacterium | reverse complement strand
TTCACCGTATCGTTGTTCGCCGACCGCAACTGCGCCAGCGTGCGGCGGATCTCGGTCGGCTCGTTCACGCCGGCCATTCCCTTGATCCGCGCCGCCATTTCGTCGAGCCGCGCCAGGAAGGCCGTTCGGCTCCCCTCCTTGGCCATGTCCGGGAACGCCTTTTCCAGACCAGCCGTCGTCGCCACCGCGCGCACGCCGTTGATCCCTCCCATCAGCATCGCAGGCAGCGCCACCTCGCGGTAGTAGTTTACGCGTGCATCGACCATCGACTCGGTGAGCATTTCCATCTTCACGCCGCGCAGCGACTCGTGCCAATCGATTTTAAAGTTGTCGTTCGCCTCGTCTTTCGCGGGCTTGCTCGTCGGCCCACCCGGCACCGCCGACGCCTGCGTCGCAGGCTGGGTGGCCGGACGCAACAGCGCGTCCACGTCCTCCCGGTCCTTCGCCTCTGATTCCTGAAGACCCCTCAACTGATCAGGCGTGTACAGCGCGATGAGCCGGATGCGGCGGACCACCAGCTTCAGCTTGTCCTTCCACATCGGGTTCGCCGGCTCCAACGAGCCCAATGCCGAATACACCCGCAGGCACTTGAGCCATTGCTCCTTCGTCTCGTAGGCGTTTACCTGCTCGATCGACTTCTTCACCACCCCGTCAACCCACGGCTCCTTGCGGAACGCGTCCTTGTTGTCCGCCAGCAGGTGCGCCGTGCGCACGTAGTCGATCACATACGAATCTTTGTGGTTGTCCAACAGCTTGTGGACCTCGGCGACCGCCTTCTCAAACTGCTTGTGCCGATCGGCGACAAACGTCTGCCGCTGCGTCTCAAATTGATTGGTCCACGTGGCCATCCGGCTTACGACCGGGTCGTTGCCCATCGTCGCGGCTTTGCCCAGCAGCTCATTGCTTCGATCGAATTGTCCCGCGCGCAGCGCCTTGAGCGCCTCGGCTTTCAGCGAGTCCACCGTCGCAAACTGCTGCGCTTGCTGGGGCTGCTCTGCGCGCGCCGGAAGAGAATGCCATCCCGCCACGCACAGGCCCGCTACACCCGCTGACACCGCCAGCGACAACACCCATCGATTGAGCCACTTCTTCATTGACAATCCTTTCGGCGGACGGCCGCAAGCATCCAGGCCGCGGCCCAACAACCGTTGGTTCAAGCTTTAACAAGAGGTCGGGTTGCGTGAACATCCATCGTAGAGCGGACGGCTCGGTCGGACAGATAAAAATACCTTGATTCTCGCACCGGTCAAACAAATCGCCGCGGCCGATAATGCCGCCCGTTGCCGAGCCACGCGTCCCTTATTAGACGTAACCATCGGCTGAAGGTTCAGGCCCGGCCGCGTGGAGAACGCCCTGACCTTGCTGTAGCATGCAGACGGGCGCGGCGAGTCGCACCTTTGTTACGAATCCTAGGCCCCAACGTTGCCCGCGGCGACACGCATTCACCCGCTTTCCCGAGCCAGAACCCCATGCCCACGATCGTTTCAATGCTCGATGCCGCCTTCCGCTCGGCCATCACCGCCGCGTTCGGCGTCGACGCCGATCCCCTGATCGCGCCCGCCCAAAATGACAAGTTCGGCGACTACCAGGCCAACGCCGCCATGGGCCTCGCCAAGCTCCTGGTCGACAAGACCGGCCAGAAAACCAACCCACGCGCCATCGCCGAGCAAATCGAAGCCAACCTCCATTTGGGCGACATGGCCTGCGAAATCAGCATCGCCGGCCCCGGCTTCATCAACGTAAAACTCGCACCGGCGTGGGTGGCAAAACGTCTGGCCGACATCTCCGCCGGCGATCGCGTCGGTGTCGATCCCGTTCCCGTCCCGCAAACCGTCGTCGTCGACTACTCCGGCCCGAACATCGCCAAGGAACTTCACGTCGGTCACCTTCGAAGTACGATCATCGGCGACGCCCTCGTTCGCATCCAGAGCGCCCTCGGCCACCGCGTCATCCGCCAAAACCACGTCGGCGACTGGGGCACCCAGTTCGGCATGCTCATCACCAACCTCCAGGACCAGGCCGGTGGCGGCAGCTCCCCCGCCGATACCGATCTGAAAGACCTCGAAGCCTTCTACGTAAATGCCAAGAAACGCTTCGACGATGATCCCGACTTCCAGAAGCGCGCCCGCGAAAACGTCATAAAGCTCCAGAGCGGCGACCCCGCCACCCTCGCCGCCTGGCGCACCCTGATCGCCAAAACCCGCGAGCATTACCTGCCGCTTTATCGCGCCTTAGGCGTACTGCTCACTCCCGAAGATGAGCGCGGTGAATCCTTTTACAACAACATGCTCGCCTCGGTCGTCGCCGACCTGAAAAAAGCCGGCATCGCCGAAGAATCGGACGGCGCGACCGTCGTCTTCACCGACGGCAAAGAAAAATCCCCTCTCATCGTCGAGAAATCCGCCGGCGGCTATCTCTATGGCACCACCGACCTCGCCGCCATCCGCTACCGCGTCGGCACCCTCCGTGCTTCGCGCATTATCTATCTCGTTGACGCCCGCCAGTCGCAGCACTTCGCCCAGGTCTTCGCCACCGCCAGGCGCGCCGGCTGGGCGGAGGGCGCATCACTCGAACACGCGGCCTTCGGAACCATGCTCGGCGAAGACGGCCGACCCTTCAAAACCAAGACGGGCGGCACCGTTAAGCTGCAACTGCTGCTCGACGAAGCCGACGAGCGAGCGCTCGCCGTCATCACCGAAAAAAACCCCGATCTTCCCGACGTTAAGCGTCGCGAAATCGCCAAAGCCATCGGCGTCGGGTCCATCAAATACGCCGATCTCTCCAAGGATCGCACCAGCGACTACGCCTTCTCCTTCGACAAAATGCTCGCTCTCGACGGCAACACCGCCCCGTACCTGCTTTATGCCTACGCCCGCATCCGCTCGATCTTTCGCAAGACCGATGCGACGCCCGACGCTTCCAAGCTCATGCTGGAATCTCCGTTCGAACTCACGCTCGCCAAACATATTCTTCGCCTCCCCGAGGTGCTCGACCTGATTGCCCGCGAGCTCAAGCCGCACCATCTGACGACATACCTCTACGAGCTGGCGACGCGCTTCAGTTCCTTCTACGAAAACTGCCCCGTCCTCCAAAGCGATCTCGCCACCCGCGCCAGCCGCCTCGCCCTCTGCGATATCACCGCCCGCACCATGGCCCGCGGCCTCGATCTCTTAGGCATCGAGCACCCCGACCAAATGTGACCTGACTACCAACTACCAACTAACCACCGTTCAAATCTTCCTCACCACCCGCATCGGGTCCGCCTTCCCCGCCTGCTGAAACGCCGCCTCGCGCCCCCGGCATCCCCGACACGCCCAGCACGGATCGCTCATCTCCTCCAGGCAGCTCCACGTGCGCTCGAACGGCGCGTTCACCTGAAAGCCCACATCCACCACCTGCCACGGCTCCAGCTCCAGGATCGGTGCCACCACGTCCAACTCTCCCTGTCCGCAAGGCAACTGCAAAATCTCCTGAAAGATCTGCACATACTCCGTCGCCTGAGCCAGTTCATCCGCCCCGCCCCCCACGCGCAGTCCCAGATAGATCGCGGCCGCCTGGTAATGCACGGCATATCGCGCCGCCGCCGCCAGCAGCGGCAACAGATCGAGCAACTGCCCTCCCACCGCCGCGTGTTGCCGCGGGTCGGCGATGGCCGCCGCCGGCTGCGTCGCGGGGTTGATCCCCGACAAAAACGGCATCGGCAGCGTGTGCTCTCGATACGGCTTGAAGTGCGCCACCTGCTGATCGTAAGCCGCCCGCGCCCGCGACCCCGCCGCCGGCGTCAACTCCGCGTGCAGCAAAATCGGCCGGTGCTTCTGCGCCGCGATCGCCGTCGCCACCGCACTGTTCAAGCTCCCGCTGTTAAGGACGATCGCGAGGTCTTTTGCCATGGGAGGGTTCGGGGTTCAGGGTTCAGGGTTCAGCAAAGGCATTCCGCTCAAGCGTCATTCTGAGCGTAGCGAAGAATCTGCACAACCCACCGCGCCGCGCCACCTCGTGCCTGGGGTTTTCGGGCGCCCTCTTCGCTCACCCCCCACCCCCCAACCCTACTCCGACAGATCATTCAAATAATCGATCAAAATCCTCAGCCTCCCATGATCGCGCTTATTGAACGCGAAGATCAATCGATGCAGGTGCGCCAGCGACGGCTCGTCCCGCTCCACTGGCAGCGCCCCCGAGACCCGAAACTCCCCCTTCATCTTGATATCGCCGAACTCCCGGCTGATCGCCTCCACCTGCGCCTCGGTCGGCTTGCGGTGCAGCCGCAGGATGATGTCGTCGCGCGTGTAGCGCACACTGTGGAAGTTGCTGTAGAAGCGCGTCACCTCGCGCACCGCATCCTGCACGTTGTCGGTGATTTTGTAGAGCCGCAGATCGTGCTCGTTGATCAGCCCGCGCCCGAGTAACTGCTTGATGACGTACTGCTGCCACTCGTCCCAGTAGTGCCCGCCCGGCTCATCCACCATCACGATCGGCATCGGCACGCTCTTGCCGGTTTGAATCAGCGTCAACACCTCAAACCCCTCGTCCATCGTCCCGAATCCGCCGGGGAACAGCGCGATCGCATGGCTCGACCGGACGAACATCAGTTTGCGCGTGAAGAAGTACTTGAAGTTGATCAGCTTCTTGTCCTTCTCGATAAAGGGGTTCGTCCGCTGCTCGAACGGCAGCCGGATCGCCAATCCAAAGCTCGGCTCGGCCCCGGCCCCGCCGTGACCGGCCGCCATGATCCCTCCGCCCGCGCCGGTGATCACCATCCAGCCCGATCCCGCCATCTCCTTCGCAAAATCCGCGGCCGCCTGGTAATCCGGATGATTGTTCGGCGTCCGGGCGCTGCCGAAGATGCTCACCTTCCGCGTCTCGCGATATGGCGCGAAAATCTTCAGCGCATATCGAAGCTCCTTGAACGACTTGTTGATCAGCTTGATGTCCCCCCGATTCGTCTGATCCCGCAGCAGCTTCAGCGCATTGGCGACCACTTCCGCCACCATGTCGCCATCCGGCACGTCCTGCAACGCGTCCATCAACTGCGAAGCATGCTTATGCACCGCCGTCAGGTCCGCCCGGCTCACGACGTGCGCCGGCTGCACCGTTTCCTGCGACTGCTCAATATTCTCCGCAATGTTGTCAGACGTCTTCATGAAGATTCGCTAACTCATCTTTC
>JBBRIN010000330.1:0-5179 GCA_038221115.1 Tepidisphaerales bacterium | reverse complement strand
GGGCGATCGGTAGCGGGCGTCGGGCAAGGACACGCCGGCGGGCGAGGAGCTTGCGGCGGAGTAAGGCGAAGGCGCCGAGCTTCAGCTCGGTGGCGAATCGTTTGATGAGCTTGTCGAATGTATCGACGAGGGCTTTGGCGTCACGTGCGTCGGAGAGCGTTCGGGCGACATCGCGGAAAGCAATGTTCGCGTCGTGGAACTCCTTTTTGCTTAAGGCATCGCGCAGCAGGCGCAGGAGGGCGCGGACCTTCTTGAAGCCTTTGCGAGCTGCGTGGACGGCCTTGTCGGGGCTTACGCGGCTGAGGGTGGCGAGCGCGTCGTCGATTTGATGGCAGGCGATGCGGCGGAGCTCGTGCTGGAGGGGTTTGCCGCGTTGGAACTCGAAGCTCATGGATGCCAGATTCTTCAGTCGCCAAAGCTCCTTCAGCATGACGGCCGGGAGGTATCAGGCCAGGATGGGTTTCACGACATTGCCGGCGACGTCGGTGAGGCGGAAGTCGCGGCCGGCGTAGCGATAGGTGAGTTTTTCGTGGTCCATCCCTAAGAGGGCCAGCAGGGTGGCATGGAGGTCGTGGGTGTGGACTTTGCCATCGACGGCTTTGGCGCCGTACTCATCGGTGGCGCCGTAGCGGACGCCGCCTTTTACACCGCCGCCGGCGAGCCACATGGTGTAACCCTTATTGTTATGGTCGCGGCCGTCGCGGTTCTGGGCGGTGGGCGTGCGGCCGAACTCGCCGCCCCAGACGACGAGCGTGTCTTTTAGCATGCCGCGCTGCTTGAGGTCAGTGAGCAGGCCGGCGATGGGGTGGTCAACGGCGTGGGCGTTAGCCAGATGCTTGGCGTGGAGGCCGGTGTGCTGGTCCCAGCCGGTGTGGGCGACTTCGATGAAGCGGACGCCGGCCTCGGCGAATCGGCGCGCCATGAGGCACTGGCGGCCGAAGGTGTCGGTGGTGTCACCGCCGATGCCGTAGAGGTCGAGGACGTGCTTGGGTTCTTTGGAGAGATCCATGACGGCGGGGACGGCGCTTTGCATGCGGAAGCCGAGCTCGAAGGATTCGATGATGCCTTCGATCTGCGGGTTTTCGCCGGACTTTTTGAGGAGGTCTTTGTTCATGGACTGCACGAGGTCGATCTGGCGGCGCTGGCTGGCGGGAGGCAGGGAGGCGACGAGGTCGGGAATCCCGCGCGGGCTTGCGCCGCTGACGCGCGTGCCCTGGTAGGCGGCGGGGAGGAAGCCACCGCCATAGTTTTGTGCGCCGCCGACTGCGGCAGGCGGGTTGATGGTGATGAAGCCGGGGAGGTTCTGGTTTTCGGTTCCGAGTCCGTACAAGACCCACGAGCCGAGGCTTGGGCGGACGAACCGGCTGGTGCCGGTGTGGAGGGCGATGGTGGCCTGGGGGTGCGCGGGGGTGTCGGTGTACATGCCGTTGAGGACGCACATCTCATCGGCGTGGGCGGCGGTGTTGGCAAAAAGCTCGCTGACTTGCAGGCCGCTTCGCCCGTAGGGTTTGAACTTCCAGGGAGAGGCGAGCAGGGCGCGGCCGAGCATGTTCTTGCCGTCGGCCTTGGCGAGTTCGGGTTTGTAATCGAAGGTGTCGACGTGCGAGGGGGCGCCCTGCATGAATAGGAAGATGACGCGCTTGGCCTTGGCGGGGAAGTGAGATTGCTTGGGTAACAGGGGGCTTCGGTAGTGGTGCTCGGTGGTATCGAGGGAGGCTTGCTCCGTGGCGTAGGCGCGGGTGAGCAGGTCGGTGAGGGCGAGGTAACCGAAGCCGCAGGCGGCGCTCTTGAGCATGTGGCGGCGGGAGAAAGGGGTGTTCATTGGTTCCTCTTGGGCGTTTCGCCACATGGTCAATCAATTCAGGTAACGAAATTCCGCACAGGCGAACAGCGCCTGGCAGAAGCTGGCCCAGGCGGTGGATTGGGCTTTGGAGGGTTCCTCTTTGCGGGCTTGGGCGTCGCGGACCGCGGAGGCGATGAAGTTCAGAGCGCGCTCGCGCTCGGAGGGAGTTGAAGCGCGGCCCAGTGTGAGCTTGTAGGCGGCGTCGATGCGGGTGATGTCGGTGACGGCGCCGGTATTGGCGAGGCGCTCGACCATGGCCTTTGCCTGATGGAGGACGAAGGCGTCGTTGAGCATGAAGAGGGCTTGTGGGGCGACGGTGGTGACGTCGCGGCTTCCGTCGACGACGTTGGGGTCGGCCATGTCGAAGACCTCGAGGGCTTCGGGGACGTCGCCGCGTAGGACGGACAGGTAGACGCTGCGCTGGAGGTTGGAGGTGGCGAGGTCGGCGGCTCCGAGGCCTTGCTTGCCTTTGCCGACGTTGAGGGAGGGCATGTTTAATGCTGGTGAGGCGATGGGAGGGGTGGTGTTGAGCCGGCCGGCGGAGGCGAGGATGGCGTCGCGAATGGCCTCGGCGTCGAGGCGGCGCTGGTTCATCCGCCAGAGCAGGGCATTTTCGGGGTCGGCGGTGAATTTTGCTTTGTCGAAGGTGCTGGCCTGCTGGTAGGCGGCGCTGAGCATCACCTGACGGATGAGCTTTTTGGTGGACCAGCCATCCTTTTGAAAACGATCGGCGAGGAAGTCGAGCAGCTCCGGATGAGAGGGATGGTCGCCGGTGGTTCCGAAATTATCGACGGACTTGACGATGCCCAGACCGAACAGATGGGCCCACACGCGGTTCACGTAGACGCGGGCGGTGAGGGGGTTCGCCGGATCGGTGATCCACTGGGCGAGCTCGCGGCGGCCGCTTTCATTTGCAGAGATGGCGGGCTCATGCTCCTTCATGCAGGGGATGCTGATGAAGCCGCGCTTGACGATCTCGCGGCGCTGATCGAGCTCGCCGCGCACGAGGATGTGGGCATCGGCGGGCTTGGCGTCGTCGCGGACGCCCATGGCGAGGTGCCGGGGGGCCTCGTGGGTTTCTGCGCCGTAGCGCGCCTTGAGGACGGCCTTGAGGGCTTTCTTTCCCTTTTGACCGTCGTCGGCGGCGCTGCCTTCGTCCTTCGCTTCTTCGGGCGTAAAGCCGCTGAGGTGGGCGAGTGCGGCGTGGGTGGGCTTGGATAACTTGGGTCGATTAATATCCAGGCCCGGCAATTCGACGGTGCTGCGGAAGATGCCGGCGAGGGAGTAATACTCGGCGGTGGGGATGGGATCGAATTTGTGGTCGTGGCAGCGCGCACAACCCACCGTTTGGGCGAGGAAGGCCTTGCCCATGGAATCGATTTGCTCATCCACGGCGTCCATCAGGAACTGCGATTTATTCTTTTCGTTGTAATCGCGCGGGCCAAGGGTGAGCAAGCCAGTGGCGACGATGTGCTCATCGTGCTCGGCGGGGGTTTGATAGGGCAGCAGATCGCCGGCCAACTGTTCGGTGACAAAGGTGTTGTAAGGGCGATCGTCGTTGAAGGCCTTGATGACGTAGTTGCGATAGCGCCAGGCGTAGTGGTAGACGTAATTGCGGGCCATGCCGGTGGATTCGGCGTAGCGGGCGACGTCGAGCCAATGGCGGCCCCAACGTTCGCCGAAGCGGGGGCTTGCGAGGAGGCGATCGATGACCTTTTCGAAGGCACCGGCGGAGGGGTCTTTGACGAAGGCATCGACTTCGGCGGGAGTGGGGGGTAGGCCGGTCAGGTCGAAGGTTGCGCGGCGGAGCAAGGTGCCTTTGTCTGCCATGGCAGACGGGGACAAGGTTTTGTCTTCAAGCTTGGCGAGGATGAAGCGATCGATGTCGGTCTTAGCCCAGGCGGCGTTTTTGGGGTCTTTCACCGGGGGTACAGCGCCTGGCTTGATTGGCTGCCACGACCATAACTCTAGGCGCAGATTATTATAATGCGCTGCTGCGGCGGCGGACGGCTTCTCGTTTTCGGCGGGGCTTGGGGGGACGGATGTGCCGCCGGCTCCGGGCCAGGGCGCGCCCAATTGGACCCACTGGGTGAAGGCTGCCACGACCTCCTTCCCGAGCTTTTTTTTGGGGGGCATGGCGAGCTCTTTGTCGACGCCGCTGATCGCGCGGATCATCAGGCTTTCGGTGACGTTGCCTGGGACTAATGCGGGGCCGGTGTCGCCACCCTTGAGCATTCCGTCGCGCGTCTCGAGGATGAGGCCCCCCTTTACCTTTTCGGCGGTCGTCGAATGGCACTTAAAACACTCGGCCACGAGTATGGGGCGAATCTTTTTTTCGAAGAGTTCTGAGCCGTTCTGAGCGGTGCCGACGACGACGTTTACATCAGCAGCGCTCGCGAAGCTTGCTGCCGTGCAACAGGTTACGATCAAGGCACAACGTACGATGGCGGCTTGGTTCATATCGTCCCGATGGTAAACGTCCGAGGGTATAACGGTTCAATCGGCGGTTTGTTTGTACGCAGCGCTGTCCAATGACGGCTGGGGCGCCAGAACGGCCGTACAATTCTCGCGTACCATTCGCTGGCAAGAGGATATATTACCCGCCCCCTTCCAGGGTTCATGCCGCGATGGTGCGGTCTGGCTGGTTGGTCTTCGGAGGATCTCGATGCGCTCCCGTCCGTTATTTTTCATGCTGGTGGTCTGTATGGCTCTGTTCAGCTCCAGCACTGTGCGCGCCGTCGATGCGAAGGTTGACCCGAAAAAGGCACCAGCGGTGAGGCCGCTGCAGTGGTACACCGCGTGGCCGCAAGCGTCTGGCGAGGCTCGCAAAGCGGACAAGCTGGTGCTGGCGTATTGCTGCGGGAGCGACTGGGATGAATGGACTCAGAAGCTGGACAAGGAGGTCATGACCAGCGAGCCGTTTCGGCAATGGGCGGAGAAGAACGTCGTTCTCTTCAAGTGCGACTATCTGAAGTTCAAAAACGGCGGGCCCAACGCCAAGGAGCAGGGGGAGAAGTTCAAGATCAAATACAACCTGGCGAAGATTCCGACGATTCTTTTTCTGGATTGCGATGGGATGCTGATCTCGCGGTGCGGTTATGACACGGCGTCGCTCCGCGAGGAAGAAGAGCGGGGGAACCCCAAGGCGTTCGTCGCCTATTGTCAGGACGTGCTGGAGAACCGGCCGCCCAAGGAATCGGTGGCGGAGCAGAAATCGCTGAAGGACGCGATCGCTTATTCGAAGAAGCACTTCATTCCGGTGCTTCTGCTGATCAAGGGAGAGAAGAACACAGTGATGGCGCAGAAGCAGCAGGCGGACCTGCTGAAGGTTCAGCC
>JBBRIN010000329.1:0-5182 GCA_038221115.1 Tepidisphaerales bacterium | reverse complement strand
GTCGTGCCCCAGAAGACGGGGATGGAGAATCCATTGGGCTTGTCGTAGGGGAGGGCGAGGAGTTTGGCGTCGAGGTTTTTGAAGTTGGGGAGCTGGGAGCGATCCAGCGGCAGCAGGCGCTTGTCCAGGATGAGGATCTGGACGGCGTAATCGCTGGGGACGACGACGTCGTAGTCGGAGACGCCGGCGGTGAGCTTGGAGATCAGTTGTTCGTTCGTCGCATAGTTGGTCGTGTTGATCTTGATGCCGGTTTGCTTCGTGAAATCGTCGAGGACCGATTTGGGGAAATAGTCGGACCAGGTGTACAGGTTGAGCACCTTGGGATCGGCGGCGACGTTGACGGTGTAGTAGCGCTTGCAGCCGGCGAAAAAGATGGCGGCGATAAACAGGGGCAGAAGTTTCGGCAGACGGTTCATGGGTTTGTTCCCTTACGTTCGGACAGCAGCCATTGCGCGATGACGATCAGCAGGATGGTGGCCAGGAGCAGCACGGTAGCGGCGGCGTTGACGACGGGGAGGTCGTTCTTCACATGGAGCTTCGAGGCGATCAGCAGCGGCAGGGTTTGCGACTGCGAGCCGGCCACGAACGAGGTGATGACATAATCGTCGATCGACAGGGTAAAGACCAGAAGCGCGGCGGCGATGACGCCGGGCATCATCAGGGGAAGCTTCACGCGGATGAAGGTAGAGAGGCGGCCGGCGCCCAGATCCATCGCGGCTTCTTCGAGAGAGCGATCGAAGCCGGCCAGGCGGGCGCGCACGACGATGGCGACGTAGGAAACGCTGAAGGCGACGTGGGCGATGACGACGGTGAGAAGGCTGAGCCCCCATTGCGTGACGGAAAAGAACGTGAGCAGGGCTGCGCCGACGACGATCTCGGGGATGACGATGGGCAGGTAGAGCGTGCCGGTGGTGGCGGCCTTGCCGCGAAAGGGGCCGCGCGCCATCGCGACGGCGGCGAGCGTGCCGATGGTGGCGGCGATGACCGTGGCGAGCGCGCCGACGATAAGGCTGTTGCGGATGCAGGCCTGCATCGCGTCATCGTTCCAGAGGGCGACGTACCAGCGAAGGGAAAAGCCTTCCCAGGAGGAGACATACTTCGATCGGTTGAAGGAGAAGAGCACGAGGATGGCGATCGGGCCATAGAGAAAGAGGTACACGGCGAGCGCGTGGAGGGCGAGGAGGCGGGATTTGGTGGATTGGCGGGGCATGGTTTTGCGTGTGATTCAGAGGGACTCGTGGGAACCCCCACCCTGGCCCTCCCCCGGAGTATCGGAGGAGGGGAGAAGAAGGGAGAAGAAGGGAGAAGAGAGGTTACAGAGCGACCTCCTGTCTGGTGCGTTTGGCATACATGGCGTACGCCATGAGGAGGATGAGAACCGCGGCGGTGAGGCCGAAGGCGAGGGCGGAGCCGAGCGGGGGATTTCGCGCTTCGCCGTGGAATTGGTCGTCGATGACGTTGCCGATGAGCTCGAGCTTGCCGCCGCCGAGCACGTCGGTGACGACGAACTGTCCGATGCTGGGGATGAAGACGAGGATGATGCCGGCGAGGATGCCGGGCATGGTGAGGGGCACGGTGACGCGCCAGAAGGTGGCCCAGCCGCTGGCGCCGAGATCATTGCCGGCTTCGAGAAGGGTGCGGTCGAGCTTTTCGAGGGACGCGTAGAGAGGGAGGATCATGAAGGGCAGCTCGCCGTAGACGAGGCCGAGGAGGATGGCGAACTTGCTGGGGAGCAGTTGGATTGGGGCGTGGATGAGGTGCAGGTGGATCAGCGCGGTGTTGAGAAGGCCTTCGGTGCGGAGGATGAGCACCCAGGCATAAGTGCGGATGAGAAAGCTGGTCCAGAAGGGGACGGCGACGAGGGCGAGCAGGAGGTTTTTCCGCGAAGGTTTGACGACGAGGGCGATGTAATAAGCGACCGGGTAGCTGACGAGCAGGCAGAGGACGGTGGTGACGATGGCCATCCAGAGGGAGAGCCAGAAAATGTTGAGATAGAGGGGGTCGGCGATGTCGCGATAGTTCTGGAGGAAGGCGCCGGAACGGAGGTAATGCTTGAGGTCATTGATGGGAGCGATGCCGCCGTGAAGGCCGCGCTCGGCGAAGCTGATGAGGAGCATGATGGCGAGCGGGGCGAGGAAGAAGGCGCCGAGGACGAGCCAGGTGGGAATGAGGGCGAGGATGGGAGTTTGCGTGCGTCGGTTGGACATGGACGTCAAATGCCTTGGTGATTTCGTTTATATAGCCGGCGAGCTTGCCTGTGATGAGCGAAGCCGAATCGCTCGCCGTGTCGGGATGCTTTACCGAATTGAGCCGTTGGACGCGGCGGGCAAGCCCGACCGGCTAAACAATTTAAGACGATTTCTCCATGAGCATCGCGTGGTTGGGATCCCAGGAGACGAAGACGTTTTTGTCGGCGGCGGTGTTGATGTCGAAGGGGCGCGAGTTCTGCTCGTAGATGGTGAATTGCTCGCGATGGTTGTTGCGGACCGTGTAGACGGTGCTCAGGCCCTGATAGACGCGCTGGTCGATGGTGGCGGACATGCAGGTTCGGGTATCGTTGGGCGCGGCGGTGGAAAGCGAGAGCTTCTCAGGGCGCACGAGAAAGCGGACGGTCGATCCGATCGGGGCGGCGCGGCCTCGAAGGGGGACGCGGGTGTGAAAGCCGGCCGGTGAGGCGACGTCGATGGCGCCACCGTTGGTCGCGGTGACGGTGGCTTCGAAGAAGTTCGCCGCGCCCATGAATTCGGCGACGAAAGCGGTGCGCGGGTATTCGAAGACGGCGCTGGCGGAGTCGCACTGCTCGACGCGGCCGGCGTTCATGACGGCGATGCGGTCGCTCATGGTCATGGCTTCCTCCTGGTCGTGGGTGACGAAGACGAAGGTGATGCCGAGCTCGCGCTGGAGATTTTTGAGCTCGACCTGCATCTCCTTGCGGAGCTTCTGGTCGAGAGCGCCGAGGGGCTCGTCGAGCAGGAGGACCTGGGGGCGGAGGACGAGGGCGCGGGCGAGCGCGACGCGCTGCTTTTGCCCGCCGCTGAGCTCGTGGGGATAGCGGTGGCCGAGGTTGGAGAGGCGGACGAGATCGAGCGCGGCGCTGACGCGGCCGGGGAAATCGGATTGGGCGGTGGATTGGTAGCGCAGGCCGAAGGCGACGTTTTTGGCGACGGTGAGGTGCGGGAAGAGGGCGTAGTGCTGGAAGACGAGGTTGACGGGCCGGCGGTGGGCGGGGATGTCGGTGACGTCGCGGCCGTTGAGGAGGATCTGGCCGGCGGTGGGAGTCTCGAAGCCGGCGATGATGCGGAGGAGGGTTGTTTTTCCGCAGCCGCTGGCGCCGAGGAGGGAGAAGAATTCACCGCGGCGGATATCGAGGGAGATCTGGTCGACGGCGGTGAAGTCGCCGAAGCGACGGGTGACGTTGCGGATTTGAATGCTGGTGGGATCGTTGCCTGGGGGCTGATCGGCTTTGTTCATCGTTGGATGGGGAATTAGATCGGGAATTGGGTTGGGATGCCAATTAGAAATTGTCGGGGAGTCATCAACATCGGTTGGGCGAACGACTGAAAGTGTTAATTGGCGGGTAGTTAGGGAAGGCAGGGGAGCGGATGAGCCCGCGGAGCAGTGTGGATTTTGTCATTTACGCTACGCAAACGACGAGCGGGCGGGGGTGTCCTTATAATAGGAAAGACCGGGAGGTCGCCGACATGTGCAACTTACTGAAGCATCGCGTGAGTCGTGGAGCCGCGGCAGTATTTGCGGCGGTGTTAGCGGTGGCAGCGCCGATGCGTTCGGCGACGGCATTTGCGTACGGGGAGGATGCGCCGCCGTCGTATCGCGATGGTGATAGCCGGGCGCGGACGAGCAGCTATGCGCTGGATCGGGATCGCGCGGACCTGGACGCGGCGAACAAACAGCTCGACCAGATTGCGGCGGATCGGGAGCGGGCACGGCGCGACGTCGATGAGCTGCAGCGGGGAATGGCGACGGCGAATGGGTCGCCGGAGCAGATTCGGGGGGATCTTCAGAAGGCGACGGCGGATCGGGATGCGCGGCGCGAGCAGGTGAAGCCGATTCAGGAGAAGTTTAACGATGCCAAAACGGCGACCGATCGGCAGCACGATGAGGGGCTGAAGAAGTTTGAGCAGACGGAGTCGTTTAAGAACGCCGCGGCGGATTTTGACAAGGCGCGGATGGAGCTGAAGGGGCCGACGGACCGGGCGCTGGATCAGCTGGCGCAGACGCGGGAGTTTCAGGAGAAGCTGTCGGCGGCGCGGGCGGCGAAGCAGAGCGCCGACAAGCTGCGCGAAGACAAATCGGCCGACCCGAAGGCGGCGAAGAGCGCGGACGACGCGTTTGTCGCGGCGGACAACCAGGTGCAGGATCTGGAGGAGAAGTCGCTGACGTCGGACCCGCAGGTGATGGCGGGTCGCAAGGCGGTGGATGGGGCGCGGGATCGGATTCGCGAGCTGCGCGATGGGTTTGAGAAGGACCTCATGAAGGATGCGACGTTCGCGGCGACCGTGGACGAGTATCGCCGGCAACAGGCCGCGCTGGACGCGGCGAGCGGTGATTTGACGAAGCTCGACGAGCGGGTGGTGAAGTTGCAGGCGGCACTGGATCCGGGCGGGCCGGCGCCGGCGACGGCACAGGCGGACCCGGCGGCGCTGCGGGATGCGCAGGCGCGGCTGGATCGGGTCAATCGGGATTACGACAATGTGCAGCGGGATGTGGACCGATTCGCGGCTCGCGTGCGCGAGGACCAGAACGATCTGGACTATCCGGCTCGGGACCGCGGGACGCCGGGTGTGGCCAGCGGGGGCAGCACGGTGATCGAGCGGGTGGTGGAGGAACCGGTGTACGTCGATCGGCCGGTTTACGTGGATCGCCCGGTGTACGACGATTACGGAACGTCATACTGGTACGGCGGCGGGGCGTTCCTGGGGTTTGGGTTCTACAACGATTACTACCGGCACCACGATTACGATCGCCGGCACGAGGACTATGACGAGTGGTGCGATTTGCGGCATCGCTCGTATTACGGCGGCGGCGACTGGCGGGATTGGAACCACGGCTGGCGCGATCCGGGTCGGCGGGCGCGGCTGGATACGGAGGCGCGGGTGGCGTACGACCAGCGGCGGGACCGGCGCGAGCGCGATGCGGTGGTCGAGCACTCGGCGTACGAGAC
>JBBRIN010000328.1:0-5197 GCA_038221115.1 Tepidisphaerales bacterium | reverse complement strand
GGGCAGCCGGGCAGCGTTTCGGTGATGGTGAGATATCAGGGAAAGGTGGCGGCGTTTCAGGCGACGCTGCCGCTGGGGGCGGCGATCGATCATCTGCCGCCGGCGCGGAATTTCGTCGATGAGCTGGTGTTCAAGCAGCTTAGGGCGATGGGCATGCCGCCGTCGGAGGTGTGCGATGATGCGACGTTTTTGCGGCGGGTGACGCTGGATATCGCGGGGCGATTGCCGACGGTGGGGGAGGTGCGGGGCTTTCTGGCGGAGGGGGATGCGGCGAAGCGCGATCGGTGCATCGATCGGCTGCTGGAGAGTGGGGATTACGCGGATTACTTTGCGAACAAATGGTCGGCGCTGCTCCGGAACCGGCGCCGGTCGCCGAATCATCAGCGGGGGAACTATCTTTTTCACGATTGGATTCGGGACAGTTTTTACAACAATCGGCCTTACGACCAGTTCGTGCGGGCGATTTTGACGGCATCGGGGGAGGTGACGCAGAACCCGCCGGTGGAGTGGTACCGGCAGGCAGTGACGCCGGCATCGCAATTGGAGGACACGGCGCAGTTGTTCCTGGGGACGCGCATTCAGTGCGCGCAGTGTCATCATCATCCGTATGAGAAGTGGAGCCAGCGGGATTACTACAGCTTGGCGGCATTCTTTTCGCAGGTGGCGCGCAAGGCGGGGGAGGGGGGTGAAGAGACTGTCTATGCGCGGCGCGCCGGTGCGGGGGCGACGAACGTGAAGACGGGGCAGGCGGTTGGGCCGGCGGGGTTGGGGGCGAAGCCGGCGGAGCTGACGCCGGATGATGATGCGCGGGAGGCGCTGGTGGATTGGATGGTGTCGCCGGAGAATCGGTTTTTTGCGCCGGCGCTGGTGAACCGGTATTGGAAGCACTTTTTGAATCGCGGGCTGGTGGAGCCGGAAGATGATATGCGGGAGACGAATCCGCCGACGAATCCGGAGTTGCTGGCGGCGCTGGGGGGGCATTTCGTCGAGAGCAAGTTTGATGTGAAGGAGCTGGTACGGACGATCTGCCGGTCGACGACCTATCAGCTTAGCGCGCTGCCAAACGCGCACAACGCGAAGGACAAGCAGAACTACTCGCGGTATTACCCGCGGCGGTTGACGGCGGAGGTGCTGTACGATTCGGTGAACGCCGTCACCGGGTCGAGCGGGGCGTTTGCGGGGCTGCCGGCGGGGACGCGGGCGGTGCAGTTGCCGGACAATAGCTTTAACGCGGGGTCGTATTTTCTGACGGTGTTCGGCCGGCCGGAATCGACGAGTGCGTGCGAGTGCGAGCGGTCACAGGAGGCGAGCCTGGCGCAGAGCCTGCACTTGTTGAACTCGAAGGATGTGTTTGCGAAGTTGTCGAGCGATATCGGGCGGGCGGCGGTGCTGGCGGGAGAGGCGGGGCGCGGGGTGGATGAGAAGGTGCGGGAGTTGTACCTGATGGCGTTTGCGCGCGAACCGAGGGCGGAGGAGCTGGAGACGGCGCGGCGATACCTGGGGCGCGAGGTTGCGGACAAGGACGGGAAGCGGCATCCGGTGAGTCAGCGCGAGGGGTATGAAGACATCGTGTGGGCGCTGATCAATACGAAGGAGTTTATCTTCAATCATTGAGGGGCGTGAGGGACGATTTCAAATGGAGCGGGACGCGCGGTGGCAAGCGAGGCGGAGGCGCGGTGTACCGCTTGCGGTGCTCGGGTTGATCTGTTTTCTTGGCGGCGTTGGCGCTCGCGCGGAGTTGCCGGTGGCGCGGCTGACGAGCATTTTCCCCATGGGGGGGCGGGCGGGGACGAAGGTTGAGGTGTCGGTGGCGGGGCAGGACCTGGATGAGGTGGGCCGGCTATATTTCAGCCGGGCGGGGATTGTTGCCACGCCGAAGGTGTCGGCGGCGGGGGTGGCGGAGGCGGGGAAGTTTGTGGTGACGATTGACGGGGCGGTTCCGCCGGGCTTGTACGACCTGCGAGCGGTGGGGAGGTTCGGCGTCAGTAACCCGCGCACGTTTCAGGTCGGCACGAGTCGCGAGCTGGTGGTGAAGGGCGGCAACACGAGCACGACGGCGGCGGTCGATCTTCCGGCCGGTGCGGCGGTGCAGGTCGTGGCGGAGGCGAATGCGACGCAGTTTTTTCGAGTGGCATTGAAGCGCGGGCAGCCGCTTTTTGTCGAGGCGATGACGGGGGAGTTGGACGCGAAGATGGAGGCGGTGCTGGTGATTTCGGATGCGAACGGGCGCGAGTTGGCACACAGTCGGCGGGGCGGGAGGCTGGCGGTGCGAGCGCCAATGGAGGGAGAGTATTTCGTGGGCGTACACGATCTGCTGTATCGGGGCGGGGCGGAGTTTGGGTATCGATTGAGTGCGGGCGGTGCGCCGGCGACGCAGCCGAGCGGGACGATGCGGTGGCCGATTCCGACGGCGGCGGCGTTTCTGGATGAGGGGTGGCGGGGCGGGGTGGTGCTGTCTGCGGTTGGGGGAAGCGTGCGGCGGATTGAGCCGCCTTGTGAGATCGCGGGGGAATTTCGCGTGGGCGGACCGCGCGATCGGTATGAATTTGAGGCGGCGTCGGGCGCGGTGTACTGGATCGAGGTGACGTGCCATCGGCTGGGGCGGCCGGCGGCGCCGTTCCTTCTGGTGCAGCGGGTGACGCGGGACGAGAAGGGCGTGGAGAAGGCGACCGATGTGCAGGAGGTGTACGAATCGCCGGCGGCGGGGGCGGCGGAATTCGCGGCGTCGTCGCGAGACCCGGTGTGCCGATTCGAGGCGAAAGAGGCGGGGGCGTACCGGTTGCTGGTGCGGAATCTGTACCAGGCGCCGGCGGGCGAGGGGGCGATGGAGTATCGGTTGTCGGTCTTGAAGGAGTCGCCGGACTTTTCGCTGGTGGTGGTGCCGGCGTCGCCGATGCCCGAGCCGAAGGATTCTCGCGATGTCCCGGTGTGGAGCACGCTGATTCGGCGCGGCGGGGTGACGCCGATCATGGTGATCGCGGCGCGGCGGCATGGGTTCGGGGGGGCGATCCGGCTGAAGGTGGATGGGCTGCCGCCGGGCGTGACGGGGGGGGCGGCGGAGATGGCGCCGGGGATGAACGTGGCGAAGATCATGCTGGCGGCTGCGCCGGATGCGGCGGGGTGGGTGGGGGCGATTCAGGTGAGCGGCGTCGCGACGATCGGCGATAAGCCGGTGGCGCACGAGGCGCGGCCGGGCGTGGTGGGCGGGAGCAGTTATGACGTGCCGACGAAGATCGTGGTGGTGCGGTCGCGATTGAGCGAGGAATTTATGGTCGCGGTGAGCGGGGTGGAGGAGAGCGCGCTGACGGTTACCCCCGCGGCGACGCAGCCGGCCTGGAAGACGTGTGTGGCGGGGAAGGTGTCGATCCCGCTGAAGCTGACTCGGCGCGGTGAGCTGGCGGGGCCGGTGACGCTGAAAGTGGCGGGGCACCCGGCGCTGGCGCCGGTGCCGGAGTTCAGCGTCGACCCCAAGGCGGATGATGCGAACGTCAATCTGGACCTCGTGCAGGGGAAGCTGCCGCCGGGGGAGTACACGCTGTATGTCGAGGGACAGGCGCGGGTGAAATACGTGAACGGCAAGGCGGCGCCGCGGGACGTGACGGCTTCGGTTTATTCGACGCCGTTCATCGTCAATGTCGCGGCGGCGCCGATTACTTTGCGCGCGATTGCGGGGCCGATCGCGCTGGCGGTGGAGGGGAAGGTTGAGGCGCCGATTGGGATCGAGCGAATGTTTGGCTTTGGCGATCCGGTGGTCGTTCACTTGGCTGTGCCGGCGAATGCGAAAGGGGTCAGCGGGGCGGATGTTACGCTGGCGAAGGATCAAACGACCGGGAACCTGGTGATTCAGGCGGATGGGACGGCGGTTGCCGGGGAGTATGCGGTGAAGATGCAGGCGAAGTTGAAACTGAACGGGCAGGATATCCAGGTGGAGCAGGATGTGTTGGTTAAAGTGATGGCGGGGGGCAAATGAGCTGTTTGGTTGATGAGCGAACCCCCACCCTAACCCTCCCCCGGAGTACCGGAGGAGGGGATAAGAGGCATCTGACGCGCATTTTGCTGTTGGTCGTCTGGGCTGTGTGCGGCGCGGTTGTGGCGGCGGAGCCGGCCATTGTGGTGGGGAAGCTGGATCGCGTCAGCACGGTGGATTTTGAATCGGAAGTGCTGCCGCTGCTGCGGGACAATTGTCTGGCTTGCCACAATCGGACGCGCGCGAAGGCGGACCTGATCCTGGAGACGCCGGCCGATATTCTAAAGGGCGGGGAGAACGGGCCGGCGGTGGTGCCGGGGAATGCCAAGGGGAGCCTGATGCTCGTGTCGGCGGCGCACCAGGATGAGCCGCTGATGCCGCCGAAGGGGAACAAGGTTTCGGCGATGGATCTGACGAGCGCGCAGCTGGGGCTGATCCGGCTGTGGATCGACCAGGGGGCGAAGGGGGAGGTGCGACCGACGAAGCCGGTGATGTGGCAGGCGCCGGCGACGGCGTTGCAAACAATCTATGCGGTGGCGCTGACGGCTGACGGGCGGTACGCGGCGGCGGGGCGGGCGAATCAGGTGCATCTGTATGACCTGTCGTCGCAGCGTTTGCTCGGCTCGCTATCCGATCCGCAACTGCGGCAGTCTGGCGCGAGCGTAGCGGCGGCGCATCGGGAGATGGTGGAATCGCTGGCGTTCAGTCCGGATGGGGAGTTGCTCGCCAGCGGGGGGTTTGGAGAGGTGAAGCTATGGCGGCGCGCGGGGCCGCGGTCGTTGTTTACGCTGGCGGCGCCGACCACAACGCCGGCGGGCGTGGTCGCGTGCATTGCGGACGGGCGATGGATCGCGATGGCGCAGGATGGCTTGGCGGTTCAACTGTTCGATGCGGCGACGGGCACGTGGGCGCGATCGATCGCGGGTTCGACGAGTGCCGCGCGGGCGATGGCGTTTTCCGCGGATGGAGCGATGCTCGCGGTGGCGTCGGCGGATCGAGGCGTGCGCATCTCGGCGGCGGACGGGACGCTCGTGGCCCAGATGGTGTCGCCGGTCGATGTGAGCGCCATCGCGTGGGCGGGTGGAGGGAAGCAGGTCGCCATCGGCGGAGCGGATGGCATCGTCCGGTTGTATTCGATCCCTGGCGCGGCGGGCGCCGCGTGGGGGGCGGTGAAGGAGTTGAAGGGGCATGCGGGGGCGGTCACGGCGCTGGCCGCGCTGGGGGGTGATC
>JBBRIN010000327.1:0-5225 GCA_038221115.1 Tepidisphaerales bacterium | reverse complement strand
ACCGCCTGGCTTCTGGCCACTTGGTTATTTCGTCAGGTCATCGAGAAGGCCATCCAAGGCGGCGTCGAGGTTTTTGTCTTCGTTGTAGCTTCCGTTGGCGAGTTGGGCTTTGATGTCGGCGACTTTGTCGGTGCGGATGTCGTTCTTTTTGAGGGCTTCGACGAGGTGGCTGACGCCGGAGAGTTCAACCCTGTCGGTGACGCTGAGCTGTTTGGGGGCGTCGGTTGCGACCTGCTTCTGGAGGGGCGGGGTGATGATCTTCTGGATGGGGGTGTTGGGCCCGATGTTGTTGACGGAACTCATGGCGGGTCTCCTGCGCTGAATCCTCGCGAGCGGCCCTCGGAGGTACGGTCTTTGGGTGGCGTGCGACTCCATCGCACTGCCGCCGACGCGGCGTCGGCATAAAGTTATCGACGGACTTTCCGGCAGATCTTGAACGTACAGAGTGTGGAGCTAGATCGAGCTAAAACCAATATACATCAATGTTTGTGTAGCGAAGGCGCATTGACCGCGCAAGAAATTTCCGTCCCATAAGCAGAAAAGTCCGCGTCCCAGTCCTGCCAGAGCACCCAGATTGCCTAGTTTACCGAGTGATCGGCGTGTTTACAATTGCTATTGCGGGTCTTATCGGACGGCACTTTTATCGGACGAGGCTCTTACCCAGGAGGATGGCCTCGGCCAGACGGTTGGTCATTACCTGATTTCGGTAGACAAGCGGGAGGAGGAAACGCAGGTTTTGCTGGGGGCCGCGGAGGTAGTCGCCGAGGGTGGTTCGCCAGCGTTGGCGGTAGGGCTGAAGCGCGTCCTGGAGGTGGATCTCCTTGAGGGCCTTTTTGATGATTTCGGCGGCGTAGAGGGCGGACCAGCAGTTGGGGTAGAGATCCTCGCCGGTGGCGCTGAAGAACCCGCCGGCGGGGCCGATGAGCAGGGTGCGATTGGCGACGCCCTCGTGAGCGAGAGCGCCGGCGAGGGGGAGGTCCATGAATTCAGCGGCATCGATGTGGATCTCTCCTGCGGGCTTGAGCACGTTGTGGCGGCGGAGGACATCGACCCAGTGGCGAAGCAGGTCGTGGCTGCGAAATTGAGCGAGGGTTTCGACGGGCTGGGTCACGGCAAGCTGGACGCCGCCCTCGTACGGAAGCATCCAGGCCCAGAGCAGGTGGTGGCCGAGATCGAGAGACATTGGAGCGCAGGGGCGGCTGCCGAGCGTCACCCACTTGGGGTTTTTGAGGCGAAGGAAGGTATATCGATGGACGACGTCGGGGCCCCAGGCGTCGGGGAGGCCGAGGAGCTTTTGCTGGGGGATGGGGAGTTCGCCGCCGAGGACGAGGACGGTGGGGCGAAGGGTGGATTTGCCGATGGTGACGTCGATGCCGTGCTCGTCGAGGCGATGAATTTGAAGGTGCTTGGGGTGGAGGCATTGGACGCCTTCGTCGGCGGCTACTTTGGCGAGGGCGGTGCGAAGATCCTTGTATTGAACGGTGTAAGCGACGGTGGATTTGCTGTGGTAGTCGCTGGCGGTGTCGGCCTCGTCGGCGAGGAACTGCAAGCCGTAGAGGGCGGTCAGATCGAGCTTCCGCTTGATGGGCTCGAGGAGCTTATGGAGGGAAAAGAGGGCTGGGTTCAGAAGACAGACGCGATCGACGGGAACCTCTTGCGGGATGGTGGAATGGAGGACGCGCAGCTTGGTGCCGGCTCGGAGGATCGCTGCGCAGAGGTACGAGGCGGGGTGCTCGCCGAGGACGAGGATGTCGAGTTGCGGTTCGCTTTTGGGGGCGGGTTTGGCCATGGGCGGCGGAGCGATGATATGCGAAAGCCCCGAAAAGGCGAAGATGGGGTTAGGGGGAAGACAGGTTGAGGAGCGAACGGGGCCGCGTCGAACCGTCGGTAGTTGGCCGGGAGGTTGTTCGTTTCAACTGATAGAATTGCTTTCCAGCATTAGCGGGAATTTCTATCATTACCCTGCGGTCCAGGAGCAGGTATTGTGCTGAAAGCCGTGGCGGCCCCATGGGCAGCTCGCAAGGTTGCGATCTGATGAGGCCGGCGCGAAATTGAATGGCGGCCCCGGCACATTGGTTGCTGGAGATTGTGTGAAACCCCTTACATGCCCGTTACCGGGCAAGGAGATCGTTATGATTCGGACGATTTTTTCTCTTGTGGTCCTTGGAATGTTCGCGGCCGGCGTTGTTGGCTGCCGCGCGAGCGCGAGCGTTGATCCGCATGGGTCTACCTCGATCACGCAGGCTCAGTAGTTGATTCTGATGTACATGACGGAGGGGCCGCAGAGGTGACGCCTGGCGGCGCCGGCGCGAGCCGGCGTTTTCAAACGGGCGGCGCTTCGGCGGCCCTACGTTCTTTTTGCGCGCTTGCCTCGGCAAGCGTGGGCCGCTAACTTTTCGGCGACTATGTCTGACTGGCCGGGCGCGGTGCTTTTTGATTTCGACGGGGTGATCGTCAACAGCGAGCCGCTGCACTTTCACGCCTTTCATGAGGTGCTGGGGAAGGAGGGGATCGAGATCACGGAAGAGGAGTATTACCGCGAGCTGATCGGGTTTGATGACAAGGGGGCATTCAAACATATCTTCCAGAAGCACGGCAGGGCGCTGGAGCCGAAAACGTTTCTGCGGGTGATGACGCGCAAGAGCGAAGCGATGATGGAACTGATCCAGGGGAGAAAGTACAGCGCGCTGCCGGGGGTGGAGGAGTTGATTCGAGGGCTGTGGAGAAACTACCCGCTGGCGATCTGCTCGGGGGCGCTGCGGGAGGAGATCGAGGCGATGCTGGAGGGGATTTCGCTGCGCGACTGCTTCAAGGTCATCGTGGCGGCGGAGGACGTGACGGTGGGGAAGCCGGACCCGCAGGGATATGTGATGACGGCGCGAATCCTGTCGGAGCGGATGCCCGAGGCGCTGCGGCCGGGGGATTGTTTGATCGTCGAAGATGCGCCAACGGTGATCCGGTCGGTGCGCGCGGCGGGATTCAAGGTGCTGGGCGTGGCCTCGAGCTATCCGCTGGAAAAACTAACCGATGCGGACTACGCTGTTCGCTCGCTGCGGCCGTCGGAAGTGCAGCGGGCGGTGCCGGGGTTGAAGATGGGGATCGCCGGTTAGACAGTGTGCCTTCAAGGAGAAGCTGATGCGACAAGCGCGGATCGGAACGTGGCTGGTCGTGGCGGCGATGGCGGCGCTGCTTGCGACTCAGGTGAGGGCGGAATCGGAAGTGCGAGGGCACGGTGGGGCAAGCGCGGAGCATCACGCGGAGGTGAATTACCCGCACCCGGAGGTGCCGGGGCAGGCGGTGTGGGCGGGGGCGATGCTCTTAACGATTTTCTTTATGTTCGTGATGGCGGCTTTTGTAGGGATGCTGGTGCGGTCGGAGATACCCGAAGAGGTGCCACCGGCGCACTCGCACGACGAGCCGCCTGGGGCATCGCATCAGCACGGAACTGGCGGGACCCGGGTGGTGGACCCTCACGATTGAAAATCGGACGGGCTGCGCGATCTATTTCCACGCCTGCGGATGGTCCTCTGTGTCCATCTCCAGATCCGCCGCCTTGGCGTTTTCTTCCACCTGCCGCACGTCCTTACAGCCCGGAATTACGCACGTCACGGCCGGATGCTTTAGGCACCACGCCAGCGCCCATCGCGCCATTGGCACGCCGGCCGGCACCTCCTCCTTCGCAATTCGCTGCACCTCGCGAAGCTTCGCCTCGAGTTTCTCGCGATCCTGGTCCGCGCGAACATCATTTGGTGGAAACGTGGCTCCCGGCTTGTATTTCCCGCCAAGCAGCCCGCTCGCCAGCGGCACCCGCGCCAGCACGCCCAGGTTCTGCCGCATGCAGTCGGAAAACAGGTCTTCTTCCGGCGTGCGCTCCCGCCGGTTGTAGACGACCTGGATCGCCTCCACATGCGCTTCGCTCGAACGATTGACCTGGTCATGCGGCCCGGGCGCGGCGCTACTCTTGGCGCTGACGGAATTGCCGATGTGGCGAACCTTTCCATCGCGCACCGCTTTCTCTAAAACGGCGCGCAGCTCCTGGTCGTCAAACTCGCCATCGCGCACGGAGTGATACTGATAGAGATCGATGTAATCGGTTCGCAGCGCCTTGAGCGATGCCTCCAATTGCTTGGCCACGTCGGCAGCCGATCGATCGTCCGTGCGGTTCATGTGGCCATGAAAGGTGTGGCCGAATTTGGTGGCGATCACCCAGTCACCGCGTCGGCCGGCCGCGCCCGATGCGATCGCGGCGCCGATGAGCGATTCGGAGAGGTGATCGCCGTAGCACTCGGCGGTATCGATCAGGTTCAAGCCCAACTCGCGAGCCCTGGCGAGCATCTGATTCACTTCATCCTGTGAAAAGGTCTTGGCCCATTCTCCGCCGAATTGCCAGGTGCCGATGCCGACCACCGACACTCTCAGGCCCGTCTTTCCAAGTTTGCGGTATTTCATGATTGGCTTTCGTAAATCCTTTCCCGCCGGATGATAGCGGCGATGCGCTCATCCGGTCATTCAAGGACTTATCTGAGGGTCGCCAGCTCGATAGCAGAATATTGTTGAAAATAGGTTAAGGGGGTTATACCTTGCTCCAGCACGATGGCGCATGTGACACGTTGGGTTTGGGCGCCCCGCCCCTTGGCGGCCGCGCCCGACGGAGCAGGGACATGGCGATCGGAACCGTCAAGTGGTTCAATTCCAAAAAGGGCTTCGGCTTTCTCGTCAACGGCGACGGCAAAGATGTCTTCGTCCACTTCAGTTGCATCGAGGGCGACGGCTTTCGATCGCTCAAGGATGGCGAAAAAGTGGAGTACGAGGAAGTCAGGGGCGACAAGGGGTTGTCGGCGCTAACGGTACACCGGCTGGATGTTGAAGCCGTGGTCAAGGCGCCCACCGCGGCGGGTTAACCGCGCCTGCATGCCTTCCTGGGGTTCGCCCGCCACGATTCAATCCGCCTCGGCAATGGCTTGGCGAACTGCCTTGAGAAGCCTTTCTGTCTCTCGTTTTGGATTGCGATACCAGTCGAGCGACCAGATGCGGTGTATGCGCCACTGAAGGCGCTCAAGCACTTCCTGGCGCAGCCGGTCGCGGTCACGCGCGCTTTTGGTGGAGTGATAGGCCGCTCCATCGCACTCGATGCCGAGGGCATATTCACCGGGTCTCTGCGGATGGCGTACTGCAAGGTCGATAAAGTACCCGGCCACGCCAACCTGCGGCACGCCATGGAAGCC
>JBBRIN010000326.1:0-5231 GCA_038221115.1 Tepidisphaerales bacterium | reverse complement strand
CGTCCGTTGCCGAGCATTTTTTCCCCGCCAACAGCACCATCGTCGAAAAGGGCATCATTGACGAGAAGGCATGGCAGGCCCTTCGTTCGGAGAAGGAAGCGTTTGTCCGCAGCCTCGGCGCCGCGTCCATCAAGGCCAAATTCGGTCTGGCCGGAATGGTCATGCTGATCACGACGGTGCTCGCGTATTACATCGGGCGCTTCCAGCCGCGCGTCGTCCGCAATCACGCCCGCGCCATGGCGATCGCCGGATTGCTGCTGGCGATGTTGCTCCTGGCGCAGCTCGCGGCCATCGGCACCGGGCCGCTCTACGTCTTCGGCATCGCACCCACCATCCTGGTGGCCATGATCCTCGCCATCGCCTACGAGCAGCGCTTCGCGATCGGCGTCGCCACAATGCACGCGATCCTCGTTACCGCCGCCCTCGATCAGGGCATCGGCTTCTTCCTCATTCTGTGGGTGGGCGTGCTCACCTGCGGGTTCATGCTCGATGAGATTCGCACGCGCAACAAAGTGATCGAAATCGGCGGGGCCGCCGCCTTGGCGATGATCCTCGCTACGATCGCGGCGGGCGCGGTCAATTACGACCCCAAAGAGTTCATCGCCAAAAACTGCCTCTATACCGGCTTTGCCGGACTAGCCGTCGGCTTCATCGTGCTGGGCATTCTCCCGTTCATCGAAAAGGCGTTTAAGATCACCACGGGGATGACACTGCTCGAGCTCGGCGATCCGAGCCACCCGCTTCTCAGGCGCTTGTCGCTCGAAGCCCCCGGCACGTACAACCACAGCCTCCAAGTCGCCACCCTCGCCGAAGCCGCCTCCGAGGCCATCGGCGCCAACGCGCTGCTCTGCCGCGTGGCGTCCTACTACCACGACATCGGCAAGATCAACAAGGCCGACTACTTCATCGAAAACCAGACGGACGGCCGCAACCGCCACATCCACCTGACGCCAAACATGTCGGTGAATGTCATCATCGGTCATGTGAAGGACGGAGTGGCGCTGGCCAAGGAGTACAACCTGCCGACGGTCGTCCTTCCCTTCATTCAGCAGCACCACGGCACCACATTGATCGAATACTTCTTTGACAAAGCCCGAAAGCAGCACGAAAAGCAGGATCCCGCCGGGCCCGCGGTGTCGGAAATGCAGTTTCACTACCCCGGCCCCAAGCCCAAGAGCAAGGAGATCGCCATCCTCATGCTCGCCGACGCGGCCGAAAGCGCTTCCCGCACCCTGGAGGAGCCCACGCCGTCCGCCATCGAAAAACTCGTTCACGGCCTGTCGATGAAGCGGTTGCTCGATTCGCAGTTCGACGAGTGCGACCTGACGATGCGCGACCTGGAGCGGATCGAGCGCGCGATCGTAAAGACCCTGACCGGCATCTACCACGGGCGCATCGCCTACCCCGCATCCGCCATGGGCCCCACGGACAAACAAATGCCTTCGCAATCGCCACCTGCCGCCGGGATGAAGTTGGCGTAGCCGGCGCGCTCTGCCGCAAACCTTCATGCCCGCCGCACCCCCCCACCGCTTTAAGCTGACCCTCAGCCCATTGACCGGCAAACAATACGTTCGGTACGTGCGCCGGCTGCTGCGCCGCGCGCGGGCACTTCTGAAGGCCCCGCTGGCGGACTTCACGGTGGTCTTCGTCGGCGATTCCCAGATGATTCGCCTGCACGATCAGTTCATGGGCCTGCACACCACAACCGACGTGCTGACGTTCTCCACTGACGAAGACCCGCGCGGAAGGCCCCTCAGCGGCGAAGTCTACGTTTGCATACCGGAGGCGCGACGGCAGGCCGCCGCGCGGGCCGGTAATGTGCGGCGCGAGGTACTGCTATATGCCCTTCACGGGATGTTGCATCTGTGCGGGTTCGACGATAGAACCGACGCGGAGTATCGCCGGATGCACCACCGCGAGGACGCCATCCTGACGCAGCTGGGAGTGGGGCGGGTCTTTCAGCCTCAATCGACTCTGAAGCAAGCGCGTCGAAAGGCCCGCGACGGCGGGAATCACGAATGACCCCGTTTTTGATCGCCGCGATCATTTTGCTTGCGGTGCTGGCGACGCTGTTTTTCGCAACGCTAAGCTACGCCCTGCGCGATTTTTCCCGCGCCCGCCTCGGCGAGTACCTCGAGCTTCACGGCAAATCGTCCTGGCTCGAGCCCACCGTCGAGCACAAGGAAGACCTCATCTTCGTCACCGCCATCGGCCGCCTGTTTGCCAACGTCGTGATCCTGCTCGGAATGCTGCGCCTCTTCTCGCGTCCCGGTAACTCGTACCGCTACGAATACTTCTGGGCCACCGTCACCACGCTCTGCATCACCCTCGTCTTCTCCGTCGCCGTGCCCAATGCCGCGTCCCGCTACGCCGGGGAGTCGATCATCGGCGTCTTCGTCGGCTTCCTGCACGTCCTGCGGACCCTCCTCTCGCCCGTCACCGCCGTGATGCACGGGGTCGACGAGATGGTCCGCCGCGCCACCGGCGCCACCGGCGAGCCCGAGGCCCAGGAGATCGAGCAGGAAATCATGTCCGTCGTCGAAGAAGGCGAAAAAGAAGGCGTCGTCGATGTGGACGAGCGCGAGATGATCGAATCCGTCATCGAGTTCCGCGATACCCAGGCCGGGCAGATCATGACCGCGCGCCCCGAAATCGTGGGCCTTGAGCTGCAAGCCTCGTTGACCGAGGTCAAACGCACCCTCGAAGAAAGCGGGCACTCGCGCATCCCCGTCTATGCGGGGACGCTCGATCAGATCGTGGGGATTCTGTATGCGCGCGATCTGCTCAAGCACCTGGGATTACCGCCGGATCAGTTTGAGATCCGGTCGGCACTTAGGCCGGCGATTTACGTGCCTGAGACCAAGCCCTTGCGCGACCTTCTGCGCGACTTTAAGCTTCAAAAGGTACACATCGCCATCGTTCTGGATGAATACGGCGGAACGGCCGGCCTGGTGACGATCGAAGACATCCTTGAGGAACTGGTGGGCGACATCAGCGACGAGCACGAGCCCGCCGAGCCCGCCATGCTCAAAAAGATCGACGAGCAGACGTTCGAGGCCGATGCCCGGCTTTACATCGATGAGCTTAATCGGCAGGTCGGCTTGTCCCTCCCCGACGACCAGGGGTACGACACCCTGGGCGGCTTCGTCTCGACCACGCTCGGCCGCATCCCCACCACCGGCACGACCTTCGAGCACGGCAACGTGAAATACACCGTGCTGGATGCCGAGCCTCAGAAGGTCAATCGCGTGAAGCTTGAGTTGACGCTTCAGCCGGCGAGCGAAGAAGAACCCTCCAAAAGCTGATAAGGCGAGAAACACCCGACCCCCGCGCCACCTTGTATGATTCCCGAATGGCCGAGTTCGTATCGCGGGCCGGCATCAAGCTGGATCACGCCCTCACCGCCTTCGACATCGACGTCGCCGGATGCATCTGCGCAGACCTCGGCAGCAACACCGGCGGCTTCGTGGACTGCCTCCTCCGTCGCGGCGCCGCAAAGGTCTACGCCATCGATACCGGCTACGGCGTCCTCGACTGGAAGCTCCGAAATGACCCCCATGTCATCGTCATGGAGCGAACCAACGCCATGCACGCCGAGCTCCCCGAACGCGTCGCGCGCGTGACCGTCGACGTCGCCTGGACCAAACAGAAACACATCCTCCCCGCCGCCCGCCGAATGATCGCCAGCGACGCCCAAATCATCACCCTCATCAAGCCCCACTACGAGGCCGCGCCGGCGCTCCTGAAGAAGGGCATCCTCCCCGAGTCCGAGGTCGATGCCGTTGTCGATCGCGTTAAAACCGAAATCGCCGGGGCCGGCTTCGAGGTGCTAAGCGTCGTTCGCAGCCCCATTCTCGGAGCGAAGGGGAACGTGGAAGTGTTGGCGAACTTGCGCGCAATAACCTGATGGGGCCATGTTACACTTCCATTCCATGTAACACGTACCGGCATCCCTAAGCGCCTGCAGCTTAAAGACTTAATTTAGAATAGCAATATTTTAATAAAACTCCTACGAACTGTAACATTTTGTAACATTATGTAACATGCCCCGCCCTACGCGGTGATCTTCCGATACACCTCCCCCTCGTTGATCGTGGGCCGTTCCGGCCGCCCTTTGTAGTAATAAATCAGCTTCGAATGATCGAGCCCCAGCAGATGAAGGATCGTCGCATGCAGATCGTGAACATGCAGCCGATCCTCGACCGCATGCAGCCCCACCTCATCCGTCGCCCCAATCGTCTGCCCGCCCTTAACGCCCCCACCCGCCATCCACATCGTGAAGCCATAGGGATTATGGTCGCGGCCATCGCCTTTTTCGCTCATTGGGGTGCGGCCGAACTCACCGCCCCAGATGACGAGGGTTTCATCCAGCAGCCCGCGCGACTTCAGATCCTTAATCAGCCCCGCCACCGGCTTATCCATCTGCGCACATAGCTCAGAGTGGTTGGTTTCGATATGCGTGTGCGCGTCCCAATGGCCGCCGGCGCCGTGGAAGAGTTGGACGAAACGAACCCCGCGCTCCACAAGCCGGCGGGCAAGAAGGCACTGGCGGCCAAACGTCTCCGTCTTCTTCTCATCCATCCCATACAGCGCCTTGGTCGCATCCGACTCGCCCGTCAGATCGATGGCCGCCGGCGCTTCGGCCTGCATTCGAAAGGCCAGTTCATAAGACCGAATGCGCGCGTCCAGCTCAGTAACGTCAGCGCGCTGCTCGGCGTGCCGGCGATTCAGGTCATTCAACAGATCCAGCTTTTCGCGCTGCCGCGCATCCCCGACCGACGCCGGGGTGTGAAGGTTGGCGAAGGGTTCCGCGCCCGGCTGGAGCTTGGTGCCCTGGTAGACGGCGGGCATGAAGCCGGCGCCCCAGTTGCGCGGGCCGTTGTAAGGCTGCGCCGACGAATCGGTCATCACGACAAACGCCGGCAGATTGGTGTTCGCCGTGCCGAGCCCATACGTCGTCCACGCCCCCAGCGAAGGCCGGCCGGCGAGGACGGAGCCGGTGTTCATCTGGCAGACGCCGCCGGAGTGGTTGATGCCATCGCCGACGCAGGATCGAATGACGGCCATGTCGTCGACGATACCGGCGGTGTGGGGGAGCCAGTCGGAGACCCAGATGCCGGATTGGCCGTGCTGCTTCCACGCGCGCTTGGACGCGAGAAGGGGTGATTTCGACTCGCCCATGGCGGTGATCACGTTGCCAAAGGAGTCTGGGAGTTGCTGGCCCGCGAGCT
>JBBRIN010000325.1:0-5277 GCA_038221115.1 Tepidisphaerales bacterium | reverse complement strand
TACGCCCCTCCCCCGTAGGCCAGCACGCATGCCCGACCATAACGCTTCGCCCAACGTCGTCGGTTTGGGCGACAACGACCGCTCCGGCGCAATCGAGTAGCGCTTCCCCAGATCTTTGACCGAAATCGCCACTTGTCGCCGGGACACAAAGTTCTCCCTCAGTTGCAAAAAAGCACCCTGTGAGTCTGGAATCCCGCCCAAAACCTTAAATCACGTCCGCGAATTCCCGTTCCATCCGCTTAAAGAAGCAGGCCCCGCCCACGAACACGAGCACCGATGCCGCCGCTGCAAAGCTAATGGCGCCCCACCCCGGCGGCGTCCCACCCAGCAGTGACCAGCGAAACCCTTCTAACAGCCCCGAGAGCGGGTTGAGCAAGAACCAAATCTGCAACTTCGCCGGCACCGCGGACAACGCGTACGCCACCGGGCTGGCATACAAAAGCATCTGCGTCAGAACAGGCAGGATGTACTGCACGTCCCGATACCGCACCATGAGCGCGGCGGTGAAAAAACCCACGCCCAGCGATAGCATCAATAACAGCGCGAGCCACACCGGAAGCGCGACCACTCCCCAGCCCGGCGCCACATGGTAGATCGCCATCAATACGATGAGCATCGCCAGCGAAACTGCCGCGTCGATCAAGCTACCGAACGCCGTCGACAACGGCAGCACCATCCGCGGGAAATAGACCTTGGAGACAAGATGCGAGCTGCCCACCAGGCAACCCCCCGCTTTGCTGAGGGTGGTGCTGAACAGGTTCCACGCCACCAGCCCGATGTACGCAAACAGGAAATACGGCACGCCATTGCTCGGAAGCCTGGCGACCCGGCCGAACACGAACGCGAAGATCGTCGCCGCCAGGAGCGGCTGCAGAACCACCCACGCGGCCCCCAGCGCCGTCTGACGGTATCGCAGCTTTACGTCACGCGCCGCAAGCGTAAAAAGCAGATCGCGAAACTGCCAGATCTCTGCCAGGTCCAACGCCGCCCACCCTGTAAGCGGACGGATCGTCAGGCACGGCGCTTCATATCGCTCCGCCACGCGCTCATCCGCGATCGTAGCCGCCTCCGTGCCAAGTTGGGCTACACTCGGACTCATGTCGACCAGGGTTGGCATTTCAATCAATTGCGACATCACAACGGGCCTCAGACTTTACCAGGACTCTTCCAACCCGGGGGCGAATGCCGCCTCCGCTCCCACACGATCCTCTTCGAATTCCGCCGCCTTCGTCAGCACCGGATGATCCGCTTGTTCGTAGATCCGCGGCCCTTGTTCGCGCGCGTGCCGCAGCCGGAAGCTCGTCCACTCCGCCTCAACCAGCGATCGAAACTGGGCGCGGAACCGGGTCGGACTGAAGCGCTCCGCATTCTCGCGGGACTTATTCGAATCCCAATCGTCCCTCTCTTCAAACGCGCCGATCCCTTCCAGAAGGCTCTCTGTCGTCTGTTCGGGAAAGAAAATTCCCGTGACGCCATCGATCACGGTTTCGCAAGCGCCCCCGCGGGCGTAAGCAATCACCGGCGTGCCGCAGGCCTGGGCTTCCACCACGACAATGCCAAAGTCCTCTTCGGCCGCAAACACGAAAGCCTTGGCCCGTTGCAGGTAGTCCCGCAACACGTGGGCCGGTTGTTGCCCCATCAGCGTAACGTTCGGGCCCGCCGTCGCCTTGATCTTCTCGAAGTCCGGGCCGTCCCCGATCACGATCAACCGCCGGTCAGGCGTCTGGTTGAACGCGTTGACGATCAGGTCACTCCGCTTGTACGGCACCAATCGCGAGATCGTCAGGAAAAACTCCTGCTTATCTTCTCGCGGCGTGTAATAGTCCACGTCAACGGGCGGGTATATCGTCGTGGCGCCCCGCCGATAGACCTTGCGAATCCGGCGGCCGACGTAGTGCGAGTTCGTCACGAACGCATCCACCCCACGCGCCGAATGCACGTCCCAACCGCGGATGTAGTGCAAGATCGAGCGCGCCAGCAGCGACTTGGCGCCCTGAATCAGGCCCGACTCCTTCAGGTATTGATGGTGCAGGTCCCACGCGAAACGCGCCGGCGTATGGCAGTAGCAAATGTGCAACTGCTCCGCCGTCGTCAGAATGCCCTTCGCCGCGACGTACGAGCTGGAAATCACCAGGTCGTAGCTCGACACATCCAGTTGCTCGATCGCCAGCGGCATCAACGGAAGGTACATCCGATGGTTCTTACGCGCCCACGGCAAGCGCTGGATGAACGACGAATGGATCCGCTTGTTCTGTATAAACCCACGCTGACTGTCGTCTAGAAAGTCAAACAGGCTGAACAAGTCGGCGTCCGGATAGACTCGCAATATCTGCTCCAGCACCCGTTCGGCGCCGGCGTAGCAGTAAAGAAAGTCGTGTACGATTGCGACTCTGCGTTTCGGTTTTGGCATCAGAACTCCCTGTACGGCGCGGGCTTAACACGGGTCGGCACGCGGCACGACGCCGTGCAAATGCTTTCAATCCTTCTCACCGTTACCAATGTGTGGAACGTCATCAACGTGTCGAGGGGCATCCCCATTCTTCTTCTCCGGGGCACCCCCGTGATGATTCACCGGGTGCTCCCCGTTCTTGGCGCGGCCGTTGCCGTTGCCGCCGTGCGAGACCTTTGCCGCCTCGGGGTCTGCCTTCAACACGGCGATTCGGTCACCCGAACCGTTCGCCCCATCGCTCGACTTAACCCCATCTTTCACTCTCGCCACCGCATCTTTGCGCACGCAAGCCCGGTGTTCCGATCCACCCGGCAGACGCGCCAGCGGGCAATCGTCGATGAGCCGCGCGAACAACGCGATTCGGTGCCCGGCCCCTTCGAACTCCCGCTCGATGGCAATTTCCGCTTCCAGCTTGAGCGGAGGCCCCACTCGCCGATGACGCACGGGGATGCCCACGAACAAGGTCGGCGGATACTTGATTGGAACTTTCGGAAGCTTCGGCAGGCCGGGCGAATGCCCGTTCCCGTTCCCGTTCGACGGCGCGGTGGCATGCGTTGCTTCGTGAGGGGGCGCCGGATCAGCCGGCCGCTCCCATACCAATGTTCGGGCCAGGCCACTTCGCTCACGCAACCCGAGAGTCAGTTTGCGAGCCCCCAGAAGTCGCGCCGCCTCACAAACCTCCCGCCACCACTCCTCCAGAGAGGAAGTTCCGTGAAGTGAGAGCTGACTTCCTTCGAAAACACGGCGGCCGTTGCGAATTTCGCGACGAATAGCACGGTTTCTCTTGAGTGCACGAATCGTCTCAACCGCCCGCGCCGTCCCGGTGGCGTGGAAGACCACCAGTAACACCAGCAACCCGGCCAGCCCGGCCGTCAGCGTCTGCCCCACGCGCCCGCGCGATGCCAGTAATCCCACGATCACGGTGGCGGCGGTGGCAGCGTAAAGCATCAATACGACGCGGCGATGCGAAAACCCTCGATCGATCAACCGGTGATGAATGTGCCCACGTTCGGCCGAGAAGATCGATCGCCGATCCAAAACCGCGCGGCGGATCACTGTGAACAACGTGTCCAGCAGAGGGATTCCCAACGCCAGCGCCGGCAACGCCAGGCCCAGCGGCGTGCCAACCTGCGACGCACAAAGAATGCTGCATGCCCCGAGCGTGAACCCCAGAAACATGCTTCCACAATCCCCCATGAAGACGCGGGCCGGGTTGAAATTGAAGACCAGGAATCCGGTGAGGCTGCCCAGAAGCGCCAACGATACGACCGCCAGCCCCCCGTTGCCGCTTGACGCGGCCAACACGGCAATCACGCCGCAAGCCACCGCCGAAATGCCCGCCGCTAATCCGTCGAGCCCGTCGATGAAGTTGATGCTCACCGTTACGACGGTGATCCACAGCACCGTGACCGGCCACGCCATCCATCCCAGGTGGATTGTGCCGTGCGCCGTGAAGTGCAAGACGTCAATGCGTCCCCCACCGGCACAAAGCAGAAGCGATGCAAGGATCACCGCCACGAGCTTGATCTGGGCCGGCAGGTTGAACAAGTCGTCCAACAACCCAACCATCAACATCGCCGCGGCACCGCCCAGCAGCGCTAAGACCGGTGACGGGAGGCTCCCGAACGCGTGCGCGCCGCCCAGAAGCAACGCCGGGACCGCGGCTAGAAGCATCGCAAAAGCAATCGCTACTCCGCCCAGCCGCGGCACCGGAAATCGATGCACTTTGCGCAGGCTGGGCATATCGACCAGCTTCAGCGCCCGCGCCACGCGGATCACCACCGGCGTCAGCAGCAACGCGGCGCAAAGCGATCCGAGGTAAACCAGGAAGTAAGTTAGTTTCATGATCCGCGACGTCGCGACGGCGTTCTCAAAACACCGATCGACCCTTGCGTTAGTTAGAGAGCGCCACCTCGAGCATCACTTTCGGAGCCGGTGCGGCGACATCAGACCGGGCTAATAGCCCTGACGTGAAATAGAAAGAATCCCGCTTAAGCGACGGGTTCGAGAAGATCGGCATCGATTTCCAGGCACGCCCCGCGCCCCAGCATCGTCACCGCAAGCACCAACCGGCACCGGCCCGCCCAATGCACCACGATCCCCTCGAGCCCCTCAAACGGGCCCGCCGTGACGCGGCACCTTTGACCCGCTACCGCGAACGGGTAAAGGTTCATCTCCACCTTTCCCGCTATCGCCGTCTCTATCGCCTGCAGCTCTCCAATCAGCCGCTGCTGCTCCCGCACCTCGATGATGGTGCATGTACAGTCGCTGACCAGAGCCTCGTAACGCGCCTCGTCGTCCCCGCAGAAGAAGACGTATCCCGTGAACATCGGCGCCATCGAGCGGCGCTTCTTGCCGCTCGAAATCGTCACTCGCTCCAGCAGCGGCAAGAAGTACCCGACCTCCTGCCGGAGCAGGTGTCGGACCAGCGGCCGCTCCATTTTTGCTTTGGTATGAGCAATCCACCACTTGCCCTCGAGTTCCGACAGACTCCGCACGCCTGGGGATAACGAAGGGGGATTCTGCGAAACTGCAAGCATCTTTCTCTCTTCCTTCCTGCAAACCGAACCCATCCACAGGCGCCTGCAAATCAGCGCCGACGCCGCGCCACCACGACTGCCTTTTCCGTTGCCCGCTTGGGAATCGGAGCCTCAGGCAAAAAGCGACGTCGTTTCGACTTCCTCATCGGATAACCGTACGAGTAACGCGAGCCGGAAGCCGAAACATCGTTCACGATGCCGCCCAGGACATTAACTCCAAGCGACTGCAGCGATTCCACCGCCTCTTCCCCGTCCCTCCGCGTCGAGCGGGCGGCGCGGAATACCAGC
>JBBRIN010000324.1:0-5280 GCA_038221115.1 Tepidisphaerales bacterium | reverse complement strand
GATGGTGATGGATAGGAGCGCTGCGGCCGCCAGGGAGAACGTCTTGGTGAACGCCAGGGGCTTGAAGAGACGCCCGCTCTCGCCACCGAGCACAAACACCGGCAGGAAGCTGACGGTGATGATCAGGAGGCTAAAGAAAAGGCTCGGGCCGACCTCCTTCGCGGCTTCCATGATGATCTGCGTGCGCGGGCGCGGCTGCGCCCCGGCGTGAACGCGCTCCTCTTCACGATCCAGATGCTTGTGGGCGTTCTCGACCATGATGATGGCGCTGTCCACCATGACGCCGATGGCGATCGCGATCCCGCCAAGGCTCATGATGTTGGCGTTGATCCCCATCAGGTGCATGACCAGAAGGCTCGCGAGGACGCTGGTGGGAACGACAAAAATGGCGACCAATTCGCTGCGGGCATGCAGCAGGAACACGATACAGACGAGGCCGACGACGATGATTTCCTCGATCAGCGTGTGCTTGAGGGTGTGGATGGATCGATCGATCAGATCGGAACGGTCGTAGGCGGGCTTGATGGTGACGCCGGGCGGGAGGCCCGACTCAAGTTCGGCCAGCTTGGCTTTCGCATCCTGGATCACCTGGTAGGCATTGGCGCCGAAGCGGGCGATGACGACGCCGCCGACAGCTTCGCCCTGGCCGCTCCACTCGCCGACGCCGCGTCGTTCCTCACCGGCAATTTGGAGCGTGGCGACGTCGGACAGGAACACGGGCGTGCCGCTGGGCGCATTCGCGCCGCGCATCGCCCCGGCCTGATCGGTGGACGGTCCTTTGTCCATGCCCACCGGAACTTTGGCGAGATCGGCTAAACCATGGAGATAGCCCTTGCTGCGAACCATGTATTCGCTCTCGCTCATTTCGACGACCGAGCCACCGACGTCGTTGTTCGAGCGTTGGACGGCCATCATGATGTCCTTCACGGACAGGTTGTACGAGCGCAGCCGCTCGGGCTTGAGGACGACCTGATATTGTTTGACAAAGCCGCCAATCGAAGCCACCTCGGCGACGCCGGACACGGAGGTGAGTTGATAGCGCAGGTACCAGTCCTGGAGACTCCGCAACGAGGCGAGATCCTGGTTTGATGAGAGCAGCGATTTGCCGGTGAGCGGGCAAGCGCCGGGCTTGTCGAAGGCGCGGACCTTCACGAGCGCCTTCTGCCGATCGTGGGGAGCTTCCGCGGGGTTGGCATACCACTTGTCTGCAGCGGGGTCATGCCAGATTCCCTGCGGGTGATCGGGGCAGTAGTAGCCGGGGTAGAGGACGTATTGGTAGACCCAGCCGACGCCGGTGGCATCGGGGCCAAGCTTGGGCTCTATGCCGATCGGCAGGCGGTTCTTGGCGAAGTTCAGGTACTCCAGCACGCGGCTGCGCGCCCAGTACAGGTCGGTGCCCTCGTCGAAGATGATGTAGATCATCGACGTCTCAAACATGCTGATGCCGCGGACGGCCTTGGTGTGGGCGATGCCCATCATCGCGGTCGTCAGCGGGTAGGTGACCTGGTCCTCGACCACCTGCGGGGCCTGGCCCGGGTAGTCGGTGATGACGATGACCTGCACGTCGGATAGATCGGGGATGGCGTCGATGCTGCTGTGAAGCGTGGCCCAGACGCCGGTCACGACCAGCATCGCCGTCAGCAGCAACACCATGAACTTGTTGCGGATGGAGAGTTCGATGATTCGGGCGATCATGGGGTGGCCGGCTCGTTTCGCGGAGTGGATGACTGGCGAAGTTTTTCGATCGCCTCGGTCGTGCGGCTCTCGACGTCCATCAGAAATTGCCCGCTGGTGACCACGATCTCGCCCGGTGCCAACCCCTCGATGATCTGCACGCGATCGTCGTCGCCGACCATACCCATTTTGACTTTTCGGGGATCGAAGTGGCCGTTGCCCTGGGCCACGAAGGCGATCTGGCGGGTACCGGTGTCGATCACGGCCTCGCGCGGCACCTGAATGACATCGGGCATGGGCTTGGCTGCGATGTTCGCCGTCGCATACATCCCGGGCTTCAATTCAAAGCCGGGATTGTCGAGCGTGGCCCGCACCGTGAGCGTCCGCGTCGTGTGGTCGATGTGCGGGTACATGAAGGTGATCTCTCCTTTGAAGGTGTTTCCAGGGATGCCGTCGATGGCGGCTTCCACCATCTGGCCGAGGGCGACCACCGAAATCTGTTCCTCATAGACCTGCACCTCGAGCCACATCCGGCTGTGATCGGCGATCCGCATCAGCTTCATGCCGGGCTGAACGGCGGTGCCTTGAACGATCATCTTGTCCTCGACGTGGCCCATCGCTGGGCTGCGGAAGACGATGGTTCTTGGCGGCTGATCCGCCTTGGCGATCGCCTCGATTTCGGCGTCGGCCACATCCCAAAGTTTCAGCTTGCGCTTGGCCGAGGTGACCAGGCCCTCAGCCTCTTCGCGCACCACCTCATGGGCCGCCGGATCGAGTGCCCGTGCAGCGCGGACGGCGGTGATCAGCTCTTCCTCAGCGACCTGGAGGTCCTGACTGTAAAGCTCGAACAGCGGCTCGTCCTTCGCGACGTGCATCCCTTCCTGGTCGGCGTAAAGCTTGTCGATCCAGCCGCCCACTTTGAGACTCACGTCGTGGAGGCCCGTCTCGGGCAGCCTGATCACTCCCACCGTGCGGACCGTTTTCGCCAGCGGACCGCGCGTGACCTCGGCGGTGCGGACACCCATGTTTTGCACGACGGATGGATCGATCGTGACGCGCGGCCCGGCCTCGTCCGCGTAGACCGGCACGCGGTCCATTCCCATCGCGCTCTTCCCCGGCTTGTCGGCGATCGAGGGCGGGCCGAGCATGGGATCCCACCAGTACAGAATCTTTCGGTCGTGCCCCTGTCCGCCGTTACCCGTTGCGCCGGAGCGCATAGGCGTGAGGTGCATGTGGCAAATCGGGCAGTCGCCGGGGTGATCCTGCACGACCTGCGGGTGCATGCCGCACGTCCATAGTTGCTTGCCATTCTGGCTCCCGAACGTTTCGGGCGCAGCTGCCGTGGCGTGACTTGGCCTGCTCCGGGCCCAGTGGCGCGCACCGATCGCGACCGCGGCGGCGGACCCTCCGAGGATCAGGAAATAGAGGAGAATGATTGCGGTCTTCTTCATGGTTCGCGAGTTTCTGCAAGGCGCGCACTTTCCCTATCCATGCAAACGAGAGCGCCGCTTAAAAAGGTTCAAAGTCAGGGGAGTAGTGAGGTGTCAGAACCGCAATTTGCCCGCCAGTTCCATCATCCGTTCGACGGCCACTTGCCCGATGAGGCACACCCATCGGCCCTCCCGCTTCATCATGACCATGTTCAGCAACCCCGATGACTGCACGTAGTAGGTCTCGCCGTTGAATGTGCGCGTCGGCGCTACGGGCAGGCGCATGTCGGAGGCGTTCGCGACCATCATCGAGACGGGAATGCCCTCCATCCCTTCCTTCAGCAAGACGCACGCGACCTTCTTGTTTTTCACCGACTGCATGCAGCACGCCATCACGTGCTCCGGCGGCAGCGACGGCACCTGAGGCGACGCCGGCGACTGGGCGGCGAGCATTTTGTTGGCCGCCTCCACGGAATCGGCTTGCATCGACGGCAAGCGGCCGGAGACGAGATCTTCGTGCATCTGGGCCATTTGGGCGGGGGAAGCCAATACCGATCCGCTTGAAGCGGTAAGCATGACGGCCAACACGAGGGAGGCGATGAGCAGGCTTGCTGCAATCGCCCGCGCAGGCCAGGCGCGCCACATGCTTCGTTTAGACGGCGGCGAAATCGCGGCGCGAAGGGTGCGCTCCAGAGCCGACGTGTCCACCGGCATGGTGGAGAGCCGATGAAGCCGGGCGGCAGTCGCCTGATCCAATGGGTTTTGCTCATCGTTCGTGTTCATGTCGCCACCTCAACCTTCGCGACGGTTCGGGTCGTCCCGAATGAATCGCAAGTCACGAGCCAGTGGGAGCAGCGCTTGTCGCAGCATCGCGCGGCCCCGATGCGTCCTCGATTTAATAGTGCCGACCGGCACATCGAGGATCGTCGCCGCTTCGCGGTGATCGAGCTGCTCGACGTCGACCAGCAGCAGCGTCAAGCGAATGTCCTCCGGCAGCTTCTGAAGCGCGTCGATCACCTGTTGATCGGAGAATGAATTCAGTATGGCCTGCGGGTTTTCCCTCCAGGCTTCGTCATCCGTCTGCCACTTGTCAGGCTCCGGCGGATCAATTCCCGAAGCTTCGATACTGACCTGACCGGCAGTGTTGCTCGTTGCGCGCACGCGATCGATTCGTGTCCTCCGCAGGATGGTCAGCAGCCAGGCCTTGATGTCCGTCCCGTCGGCGAAGCCGTCGATGCCGCGGTACGCTTTGATCATCGTCTCCTGGGCCAGGTCCTCGGCCTCGGCGGCATTTCCGCATAGGATCCGCGCTGCGCGGACCACGGTCGCCAAATGCGGCCAGGCGACGGCCTGAAAGCGGGCGGTTCGGATGTCGGTGCTCAACGGTGATTCCGCCGGCCGGTGGCCACTCTATGACTGAAACGATACAGCTTCGGCAAAAGGTTCAATCTAACCCATTTTGATCGCCGCCGCGGATAGCATGGGCTCCTCGCGCCACAACGGCATTGAGCGAAGATGATAATCAAGTCAGCGAGCATTTTGAGAAAGGTAACGATGAATCGGTCTATCCGCGATCCGATCGTTCTCATCTGCGTAGTGCTGGCGGCGGCGGTTATGGCCGGCCCTGCATTCGGCGCCGATGAGCCGAGGAAGGTACCGCCCAATGTGCTTTTCATTGCGGTCGACGATCTGAACGACTGGGTCGGCTGCCTGAGCAGCCATCCGCAGATCAAATCGCCCAACATCGATCAACTGGCCGCCAGCGGCACGCTCTTCACGAACGCGCACACCGCTGCGCCGCTATGCAACCCATCGCGATCGGCGATCCTGACGGGGCTTCGGCCGAGCACCACCGGCATCTACACCTTGATGCCGGGCATCCGTCAAGTCGGATCGCTCAAAGATTGGGTGACGCTGCCGCAGCACTTCGGGCGGAATGGCTACTTTACCGCCACGGCTGGCAAGATATTTCCCGATGGATCGATCGCCCCAAAGGATCGGCTCAAGGAATTTGAGGTGTGGAGCCCGAAGGATGGGACGAAGCGGCCGCCGCAGAAGTTCGTGCATACGCCGGATGACATTCCGGGGATGGATTGGGGCGTCTGGCCGCCGGACGACCACGACACGGCGGATTGGAAGATCGCGGACGCGACGATCGAGAACCTGAAGACCGCGC
>JBBRIN010000323.1:0-5352 GCA_038221115.1 Tepidisphaerales bacterium | reverse complement strand
GGCAACGGTGCTGGTCTTCGCCGGCGTCTGGGTGGCGACGCACGTGAATTTTTCGTTGAAGAAGTGATGCGTTATTCGATTTCGATGCGGACGTCCGCGAACTTTCTAAAATCCTGATCGAACGTCGCCACCGGTTTGTCTTCGGCACAAGCCGTTGCGGCAATCAGACAGTCTACAAAATGGACCGACGTCCTTCGATAGCGCTCAAGTGCATCGACGTGGATCGAGACATGGACGATTTCTACGCCAGGGCTGGTGATGAGTTTGCCCAGGGTTGCTGAGATGTCACCACGCGAATGTTGATAAAACCCTTCCAGCATGAAAACGCACTCGGCCAGAACGGGAGGAAGAATCTCCAGAATGAAATCGCCCCGGTCACAGGCATCGAATAGCAGTCCCGCAGCCCTGGCGTGTTTCTCGTGGTCCTGTACGAGATGGCGGAGAACCAGGTTGGTATCGACAAGCCTCCGCTTGCTCATCGGACGTCCTCGCGGCCGCTAGCCGCCTTGGCTGCGGCCTCGCGAATTTGTCCGAACGACATCCCTTTGCCCTTATTGCTTGCAAGCGCGCCCTTCAGCGACCGCGTCCCGGGATGTACCCGAATCGTGACATGATCTCCGTCAAGCGCGTATTCCAACTTGTCCCCGGCTTTGATTCTCAACGCTTTGCGTACTTCCCCCGGAATCGTTGTCTGCCCTTTACTCGTCACTGTTGAATGCATCATCCTGATTCCTTATCTCATTGGTTCCCCTTACTTGTTGATTATACCTTACTTTTATATCGGCCTATAAGCTCGGGGTGACCCTGAAAATTGCCGAAACAACCTTGCAAATCCGCTGCAATATCCGCAATATGGGCGAGATCGAAATGTGGCTTCGCACCGCGAACCCGCATTTTCGTGCTATTTATAAGGGCTGTCAGCAGCCACCGCATTTTTGCTCGGCGTGTGCCGGGCGGTGCATCGCGTTCCGTTAGGAGAGCACGGCCATTTCCACGAACTTCCGCCACAACGAGCAGATCAGGATCTCCCCCATCTTCCTGATCGATGAGAACGACCAGAAAATCGGACCCACCCCGGCAAATGAGGCGCTTCGCCGCGCCCGGGAGGCCGGACTTGACCTGGTCGAAGTTGCCCCGATGGCTCGCCCCCCGGTCTGTAAGATCATGGACTACGGGAAGTGGCGCTATCAGCAACAAAAGAAAGAAGACAAATCCCGCGCCGCCTCCAAGGGTGGCCAGTTGAAGGAACTGGTCCTCAAGACCGTCAAGATCGGCATCCACGATCTGATGATCAAGGTGAACCACGCCCGCGAGTTTCTCAAGGAAGGAAACAAGGTCCAGTTCACGCTGCGTTTCCGCGGCCGCGAAATGGCCCACCTCGAGCTCGGCCGGGACATCTTTCAGAAGGTCAAGCAGGAGTTGTTTTACGTGTCGAAGGTCGAGCGCGACGCGAAGCTCGAGGGCAAGCGCATGACGCTGGTCCTTCAGCCTGACCATAAAGACGCGAGCATCAAGCCGCCGGCGAACATCACCGCCGGTCCGACCCGGGCCGCTGCGCGTGGCCCGATGGGCAGCGGAATGAGTCGTCCGCCCATGGGCACCGGATCCGGTTTGAATCTGCCGCCGCGCCCTCCGATCGCGTTGAGTCGGCCGGCCGCCGCCGCAACTCCCGCTGCTCCGGCAGCACCCGTCCCGGCGCCTGCCACCCAAGGTTCCTAAGCGAAGCATAGTCGGCGCTTTTATCCAGAAGCAGAGGCCAGCGGCGGCGTCGCTCGACGAGAGGGCGCGCCGCGTCGTGATTCATTGAGCTCCGCGCGTAAATCTGCGTTGCTGGACAACTCAGATGCCCACCGGTATGATCCCCGCCCCTTCGATCCGAAGGGCGTTTTCTTTTGAAGGACCACCCATGGGCTACAAGTTCAAACCCAACAAGAGCGTAAAGAAGCGCTTCAAGGTGACCGGCACCGGCAAGCTCAAGCGCCGTCACACGCTCTCGACCCACCTGCGCAGCGCCCGCGATTCGAAGAAGAAGCGGCATTTGGGGCGTCCGGCCATCCTCAACGAAGGCCATGCCCGCAACATGCGCGCGATGATGGGAATCACGGGAACTCGCCCGAACAAGGCTCGCCACCTGCGCGAGCTGCGGGCTGCAAAGCAAGCGAAAGAAGCGGCTGCCGCAGCGCCCGCCAAGTAACGATCAATCGCCGGTCCCGCCATGCGGGCCGGCCGAACAAAGCGCCGGCGCGTTGCCGGTGCAGCTATGCCATCCCGCGCAAGATCGCCGGAAAGTGCCTCTGGCTTCACCTGTCCCCGAAAGGATTAACCCATGCCACGCGTAAGAGGCGGCGTCACGCACGCCCGCAAACGCAAGCGCGTTCTGAAGCGCGCCAGCGGTTTCGCCAATGCCCCCGGTACACAGTATCGATCAGCCATCGAGTTTATTCGCAAGGCCGACGCGTACGCGACGCGCGACCGTCGCCAGAAGAAGCGTCACTTTCGCTCCCTCTGGATCACGCGCCTCAACGCCGCCCTCAAGCAGCGCGGCGTCAGCTACAGCCGCTTCATTCCCGCGGCCGTCGCCGCCGGCATCGAGCTCAATCGCAAAATGCTCAGCGAGCTGGCGATCTCGGACGTCGCCGCGTTTGACGCGATCGTCGACCTGGTCAAGCCGCACATTCACGTGCCCGTGAATGCCTAAGCGCCAAATTGGACCGCATTGAGTTCTAGGGCCCGGCTTGATGATTCGAGCCGGGCCGTTTCGTGTGTGCGTGTTCAGCGTGTCCTTGCCGCGCATGTCGTAAAGCGGTATTTGATCTGCTCAACGACTTTTTTTGCGCCGGGAGAGTTCGCGCCCGGGCCGATTGGGGGCGCCGGGGCTGGAGGGGTTCTTGTACTCGATGATGACGCGATTGTAGACCGAATCAATTCGCCCGCTGGCGACAGTGAATTCGTGCTTCGTATCCAGGACGATCCCTGCTTCCTTTGCGATCAATTTGAGTTGGCTCGCGACCTCGATGCGGATTTCCTCCTCCTTGTCCGCTATCGCCGCCGCGGCGCGGACCTGGTCCGCAAATTCTTCGGCCTTCCTGGCGATGAGTTCGTCGAGTGAGGTGGGCTTCATTGCCGGGCGATCATATTCGGAACGGTGACTTCGGTCGATTCCAGCCAAGACGGAGCAGCAAGACGAGCCGCAAGCTGTGGACGCGACCCCTTATCCCACCCAATGCCGGATTATCCCGTCCACCCAAGCCGCGATTTTGCCGTCAAGCGAATAGACCCACAGAGCGCAGATGATCCCGGTGAAGACGTCCATTGTGTAATGCGCACGCAGTACAAGGACGGTCACGGCCTCGAATAGAGCGATGGCCAGGCCAACGGCGAGGCCCCATGTGCCCCAGTGACCCGCCAGAGTGGCGGCGGCGTAGACGGCGATGGCGGTGTGGCCGGAGAAGAAGAGGTCATTCGCGGTGCCGTAAGTGACGAGGATGGCGGGGACGCCGGGGTAGTGCCAGACCATTCCCGAAGGCGCGGGGAGGGGGCAAAGCATCTGGCAAATCTGGCGGAGAGCGAAGACCATCACGAGGCCGAGGTAGGGGCGGATCGACACGCCGAAGATGGCGGAGCCGATCAGGTAGAATCCCAGGACGTCGATGACGAGCGAGGAGGCGATGAGGAGGCGATTGCCGGCGGCGGCGTTGGTGAAGTAGCGGTGGTGGAGGCGGGCGGTGAGGACGTGAACGCCATCGGTCAGCGGGACTTCGTAGCCGACCTTGGGCACGCGTTTGGCGAGGACGGCCTGGGTGGCATACCAGAGGACGATGCCGCCGACGACAAGGGCGGCGCGGACGCCGACGATGGGCCAGGGGGCGATATTCAGGGTGGCGAGCATCATGCCGTCGTTGCCTCCGCGGGAATGCCGAGCATGGTCCGCAGTTGGGCATCGATGGCGGCCATGAGCGGGTCGCTCTCGCCGCGGGCTTCCCGGGCGATGCCGACTTCGATGGCGTCGCCGACGGTGACATTCGCTTCGACCGGGCCGTGTACGCTGACCGTGCCGGTCAGGTCTTCTTCGAAACGCTCGACCGTCTCGATGATGCGGGCGTTGGGGGTTCCTTCGGCGATGTAATCCGGCGGGTAGTGATAGAGCTGTTGCGCGAGGTCGGCGTCTTCGAGCAGGCGCCATCGCCGGGCTTTTTCGGTCTCGTCGAGGTCGCCTTTGATCATGTCCGGAAGGATGGCAGAGCGGAGGCGCTTGACGCGGGCGACGACGTGGCCGTCTCGGTTGCCGCGGGCCCATTCGGATTCCAGCGGCGTGAGCAGCGCGTCGATGAGCTTCGTGATCCGTTCGGGGTTCGTGCCATCCTGCGTATGGCCGAGGTATTCGAGCTCTTTCAAGGCGAGCAGGCCCGCCCCCACCTTTCGGACGCGCTCGCGCAGCGACAGATCGCGGCTGGGGCGCCATGTGAGTCGCGCTTCGATCTCATCCAGCATCCGCGCGGCGGCGGATTCGACGTCGAAGGGGAAAGAATAGCGCGTCGCGACGGGATGCACGACCACCTTCTTGTTTTCCTTCGCGCGCTTCTTGGCCGCCTGACGGGCAATCAGCGCCGTGCCCTCGAGCATGGGGGTGAGCCGGTCGTTCGTACGCGAGATGTGGCCTTCGGGGAAGATCACCAGCGGGCGCTCGGCCGTCTGGAGGATCTCGATCGACGTCTGCACCGCCTGCTTGTCCATCCCTTCGCGGTAGATCGAAAACGCCCCGGCCCGCCGGAGCAGAAACGCCTGGAGCTTGTTCCCCATGAACAGGTGTGCGCTGGCGACGACGAAGAACGGCCGGCCGACTTCCCGCGCGAGCGCGCTCAGAATAAATGGGTCTTCATCGCGGCAATGGTTCGGCGCGATCAGGATGCCGTGGCCTGCGGCGATTGACGCGCGGAGTTTCTCGGCCCCGGCGATGGTCACCTTCGCCGTGCCGTAACGCCGCCGCAGGTACCGGGGGAAATACCAGTTCAACGCCCGCGGCCACAGCGTCCCGCGATAGGGAAGGACCGGAACGTAGGGTTGATCCGACACGACGGAGTTCATGGGTCGGATATGATACCAGTTCAAGCGCGACGCATCGGCACTCGGTTCGCTTCGAGGCGCCGGACCTGATAAGCGCGTCGGTGTCGACCCATGGACTGTTGGGATCGATGGGAGGTGGGTTGAGATGGGGTGCGCGCCGAGTTTGTAGGTAGAAAAATGGCCTTTCATTGGGTTTGATGGAAGTTGCGTATCGACAACCATCTGACCAAGAAAGGCCGTCATGGATCTTACCACAGTCGCGCAGGACGTGCTGGCGTTGTTGGCAGC
>JBBRIN010000322.1:0-5364 GCA_038221115.1 Tepidisphaerales bacterium | reverse complement strand
GGATGGCGTTTGCCCGACGCGGCGCGAGGATCGGGAACGGATGAAAAGCAATCGAACAGGCTGATCGATGTCTCCGACATGGTTTGGTCCTCCTTGACCAGTACCCATATCGGCTATCCTAGCCGGAGAACTGAAAGGCCGTGAGGGGCCGGTAATGTGTAATCCGTAATGCGTAATCCGTAACAAGACGGGGGGAGCTGCTCTTGTTACGGATTACGCATTACGAATTACGCATTACGAATCGGCAGACGACGTCGAAGAGTTTGCCGTGGATTCGTTTGGCGACGATTTCGTCTTTGAGCATGGCGAGGTTGAGGGCGTCGCAGGAGAAGCGGGCGGTGAGGTTGGATTCTACGCCGCGGCCCATGCCTTCGAGGATGACGAGGTCGGCGTCGGCGGAGGCGGCGTTGAGTTCATCGGAGACTTGGGAGAGGTCGATGAGGGGTTCGCCGGTGCCGGTGGAGATGAGGTCGATGGGGAGGCCGGCGAGGGAGGGTTCGGTTTGGAGGATGCGGGGCCACCAAGTTCGGACATCGTGGATGGTCATGTCGTTGAGGGTGGGGCGCTCGTTGGCGGCGAGAATAATGTGGGTGCCGCGGCGGGAGAGGTAGCGGATCATGGGGAGCGCGCCCAGAATGAAATCGGAGCCGGCGTTATCGATGAAGAAGACGGCTTTGCGGTGGAGAGGGCCGCGGAGGATGCGGGAGGCGAGGGAGTCGAAGTCGTCGATGAGCCAGGGGCGATGGGGGAGACGTTCGCGGGTGGCGAAGAAATCCGGGCTGGCGTTGAGGAAAGCGTTGGCGGTGGCTTCGGCGCCCATATCGAAGATGTTGCCGGCGAAAACGCCTTCGATGATGGCGCGGAATTGCTGGTGGCCGTCGAGTGCGTCTAATTGGCGGCATGCCAGGGGGAGGAGAGGGAGTGCGGATTCGTTTTCGCGATTCTTCAAATCGATGAATGCATCGATGAAGCCATGTCTGCGGAGGTGGTCATCGCGCCAGCGGTCGAGGGTGACGATGGTGACGGGGCCGAGGCGGGCGGCGTGTTCGGCGGGATTGGCGAGGAAGGCGTCGAAAGCGGCGAAGAAGGAGGCGCGGCAGGCGGCGGCGCGGGCGTCAGCGGAGGGGCGGGGTTCGTCACGGGAGACGGCGGCGGCGATGCCTTGGTTAAGAATAGTCGCGAGGTGGCGCTTGAAGAAATCGACCCAGTGTTGACGGCCGGCGGCGTCGATGCAGAGATCCCAATCGCAGGCGATGTAAGTGGCGGGGTCGGCAAGGAGGCTGAAGGGGTTCATGAGGATTCTGTTGGGGATTCGGGGGACCCGTCGCGGCGTAACCAACTTAGGGGTAGAGATGGTAATGGTGGAGGGAGTGATTTACCAAAGATGGGCACGGTCGGGCGCGCATCGGCATCCGTTTTGCACCTCACGGGGGATGAGCCGGGAAAGTGGTTCTGGGCTCGAATTGAAAGGAAACGACCATGGCGACTATGACACCCACTCTTATTGTCAGTGTATTTAATAGCCGGATCGAGGCGGAGCGAGCGGTGGATGAGTTGGAACAGGCGGGGTTTACGACGGACGACATCGGGTTTGCGCTGCGCGGGTCGGATGTGACGCGGGGGGGCATGGCGACGGATGCGGTGGGGTTGAAGGATGATACGGGCGCGGCGGCGGGGGCGATGACGGGGGGTGTATTGGGTGGGTTGTTTGGGGCGGCAATGGCGTTGATTATCCCCGGGATTGGGCCGGTGCTGGCGGGGGGAATTCTGGCAACGAGCCTGGGGTATGCGGCGGCGGGCGTCGCTGTGGGCGGGATCCTTGGAGCGATGACGGGAGCGGGCATCAGCGAGGAAGAGGCGAAATTTTATGAACGAGAATTTCAGGCCGGGCGAGCGATCGTCACGGTTCGAGCGGGGGACCGAAATGACGCGGCGATGAGCATCCTGCGCCGGCACGGTGGTTATGACATGCACACGAGCCCGGATCAGGCGCGGCGGGTGTGAGCCGGGGATTGGGCGCTGCGGGATTGGCGATGTAAGGGAATACTGAAGCGATAGGTGATTTAAGGAGAATACCATGAGCACGCGTGAATGGATCGAAGTGGCTGCGTCGCTGATCGGCGGCGCCGGAATCGGTGCGGCGATCATGTATCTTTTCGACCCGGAATCGGGCGATGAGCGGCGGGCGGCGCTGGAGGCGAGGGCAGCGAAAGCCGCGGCGAGCACGGGTGAGGCGCTGGGCGGCGCGTGGGGCTCGGCGAAACACGCGGGGAGCGGGGTGGCGTCGCAGGCGAGCCGACTGGCGGCGGCGGCGAGCGATTACCTGGCGTCGGCGCAAGACAGTGCGAGCGATGCGGCGCATGGCGCGCACCGGTGGGGAAGGGGAGTGGCGAATTCGGCAAGCAGGTCGGCGAGGGGTTATTTGAAGAGCGCGAGGAAGTCGGCGTCGAACGCGGGGGATGCGGCGGGGGATTGGTGGAACGAGAGAACGTCAACGCATAGCTCTTATGGAACGGCGGCGGGGATTACGGCCGGGGCGGTTGGGGCGTTGGCGCTGGGCGCGGGATTGATGTTCCTGCTGGATCCGGCGCAAGGGAGGCGGCGACGGGCCTTGGTGCGCGACAAGGCCTATAGCGCGGCTCGGAAATCGTCGCAATATGCACAGAGCACGAGCCGACATGTTGCTAATAAGGCTACCGGGTTGGCACACGAGGCGGGGAGCCTGGCGGAGAAGGCGAAGGAGAAAGTTGTTGGGGCCGTGTCGAAGGCTCGGGGTGGAGGTGGGGCGCAGGAGGCTTCGGCGAATGCGATTTGATTTGAGATTTCAGATTTGAGAGTTTACAAGAGAGCCGCCCGCGTTTTTGGGGAATGCGGGCGGATTTTTTGGGCCACATCATGCGCTGCGTCTTTGAAAGACGATGTGTGAGCTGCGCTGGTTGACGCGGCTCGCGAGCGAGACCGGCTAAATAATTCGGACGGGCACCGGAGGGTTAGGCGAAGTCCCTGAATCAGCAGCTAAAGACCGCTACCATCCGTCCCGCTACTAGCGTGCTTCGTCTCGGAAGCCGATATTAAGTGGACAGTCGTTCGCGTGCCCAGTTTCCTCATTGGAACCCATGCGTGATGTCCACCTTAGCAGTTGAGCCTCAGCCGAGTCCCTTCGCGCCCTGTCGTCGCGATCTGTTGATTATTGCCGCGGTCGCGCTGATCGTGCGCGTGCTCATCGTGCTCGCCGCCGCGCGGGTGATGCATCAGCCGGTGGGTGAGTTTTCGACGTGGGGGGATGCGCCAAGTTACATCGCGCAGGCGCAGGCGATGCGGGGGGACACGTCGCACTTGACCGATTTTGATCGCCGCACGTTTCCGGGCTATTCGGTTTTCATTGCGGTCGTGTCGAAGGTCGGCATTCCGTTGGTGCCGGCGGCGATGGCGATTCCGTGGATCTGCGCGGCGATCGCAGCGGCGGCGGCCGCGGTGCTGTTTGGGGATCGACGCATTGGGTACGCGATGGCCGTTTTGACGCCGCACTATCTGAGCTATTCGAGCATGCCGATGTCGGAGAGCAGTTTGCTGGCGTTTCTCATGGTGGGGATGCTCGTTGGCGGGTGTGGCTCGCTTCCAGCGGTATTTTTTGGAGCGCTGCTGATCGGGTTCTCGGGGGTGATTCGGCCGATGTCGTGTTTTGGGGCCGCGGGGTACATCACGTACGAGTTCTTCCGCGGCCGCCGTCTGCACGCCATCGTGGCGGCGGTGGGAGCAGGCGCTGTTGTCGCGGCATCCGTGATTCTCATGCATCTGTGGACGGGCGATGCGCTGCACGGGGTGCATGTCTACGTCAGTGACCCGAAGGCTTATAACGGTCAGCTGCTCACGTGGCCGTTCCACTCGCTCATTGCGACGCCATTTCGGGTGGACCTGCCGTATCTGAAAAGGGCGAAGATCCTCTACGTCTGGATCCACGTCATCGTCACGCTTAGCGGATGCGCGATCGTTGTTGGTCGGGTGCTTCGGGCGAAGAGAGAGGATAGGCCGCCTCACGCGCTCGACGTGCTGTCGATTCCGTGGCTTGTGGGGAACACGCTCTTTGTCCTGTGCGTCGGGGACAAATGGGGCTTCTTTGCCTTCGCGCGGTTTATCGTTCCGGCGCTGCCGGCTCTGTTCTGGGCGTATCGCAACTATCTGCCTTCCCGCTGGTGGGCGTGGGTGCTGATCGCGTTGCCGTCGATGGCGCTGGCGGTGGATTCGGTGAAGCGGATGAACTGAGAAGATAAAACTTAAAACGTAAAACTTAACCGGGCTTTACCTGCTGGCGACGTGGGGCCGTTCTGACTACAACACCCGACGTGACCACCAACGACCCGATTCCCGTCGCCGTGATCGGCTGCGGCCGCATGGGAAAACTACACGTCCGCACTTACGCGGCGATGCCTGAAGTCCGGCTTGTTGGTGTGTACGACGCCAGCGCGGCGGCTGCACAGGCTGCGGCGGGCGAGTACGGCACCCGCGCCTTCGCCACGCTCGACGAATTGATCGCGGAGGCCAGTGCCGTGACGGTCGCCACGCCAACGCAATTTCACGCTGCTATCTCAGAGCGTTGCCTGCGCGCCGGCATCGCATGTTTGATTGAAAAGCCGCTGGCGCGGGACGTGGCGGAGTGCAAGCAGATCGTGGAGTGGTCGAAGCGGTACAACGCACCGGTGCAGGTGGGGCACATCGAGCGATTTAACCCTGCCGTTCGCGCGGTTATGGCGCTAAACCTTCGGCCGCGTTTTATCGAGGCGATGCGGATCAGCCCTCTGACGTTCCGCAGCCTGGACGTCGGCGTCGTGCTCGACATGATGATCCATGACCTGGACGTCGTGCTGAAGCTTACCGGGTCGCCGCTGGCGCGCGTTGAAGCCACGGGGGTGAGCGTGATCGGCGGGGGCGTTGAGGACATCTGCAGCGCCCGCCTGACGTTTGAGAATGGCTGCGTCGCCAACGTGACGGCATCGCGATTGGCGTTAAAGACGGAGCGCCGTCTCCGGCTGTTCAGCGCGGAAGCGTTTGTGTCGCTGGACTACGGGAAGCGGACGGCGTCCATCGCCCGCCGGACCGGCAACCTCGCGGCGATTCGCGATACCGTCGCTGAGATTCGCGGGGGAGAAATCCCCGACCCGGGGCAGCTGAACTACGCGGCGCTGATCGACGTTGAGCCACTCCCGATTGAACCCCTCGACCCTCTGGGCAGCCAATTGGCGTCGTTCATTGAATCGGTTCGCACGGGCCGCGCCATTGAGGTGACGGCCGAGGACGGGCTGGCGGCGGTGGATGCCGCCGAGAGGATCGTGAGGGCGATGCCGGAGGCGGGGGCGTTGGGGTAGG
>JBBRIN010000321.1:0-5392 GCA_038221115.1 Tepidisphaerales bacterium | reverse complement strand
CTGCGCGAGTGCAACGACAACGCGCACAGCAAGAGCATTTTGGATGCGCCGGTCAAACACCTGATCAAGCTGGATGTTCCGTATGGGCCGGCCATGTATGTTCGGCCCGCCGGCGCAGCAGCGGCAGCAGCAGGAGGCGACGCTGGTGGTGATGCAGCTTTGGCGCCTGCGCCGGTGGCCGGCGCGGGTGTTGGCGGCGAGGTAGCGGGCGGACCGAGCAACGACCCGCCGCAGCCGTCGTTTAAGCTCACGCCTACAGGGCGCGTGTGCAACCAGCTTTACGACGTGGTCAACTTCACGATCACGCTTCGCGTCGATCAGACGCAGATTCCAATCATCATTCAGCAAGTGTCGAAGAACCGGTTCATCAGCGTGAGGAAGATGAATCTCTTGCGCGTCGATTCTGACGCCGCTGCTTCGGCGGGGTTTATCTACGGTCCGGCGGCGATCGCGGAATTAACCCTCGACTGCGAGCAGCTTCAACTGCGAGAATGGACAGTGGACCTGATGCCCAAACTCATCCGCGAGCAGGTGCTGATTGGGCCGGGTGAGTACCAGAAGACGCTGGCGCCCAAGAAGGCGGTGGAACAGACCGCTCAGTCGCAATAAGTATGGGCCTTACGCGGCCGCAGACAAACCAGCAGGCGGCTTATCTGGCCGTCGGGCAACCCGCAACCGAAAGGGTGCTTTATGCAGAAAGTAACCAAGTTCCTGGAAGCGTATTTGCAATGGGTCGCACTCGGCCTCGGGCTGCTGTGGATCCTGTTTATCACGTACGCCTATTGGGTGAAGTCGCCGGTAGTGGCGACGGTCACGACGCCCACCGGCGCAAAGTCGGTCGGCCCGGGCGATGTGGATGACCTCGCCGTCGACAACGACGGGCCGGTGTCGAACCTGCGCAAGGCGCTGGACAGCAAGCTGAAGATCCCCACGGCGATCACCGATGAGCTGCAGGCGAAAGGCACGCCATACGTCAAGGACTTCCAGACGAAAATGTCGCTGGCGGAGGTGGCGGTTGCGCCCATGCGTCCGCTGTCGCCAAGATATTTCGGAAATCTTAAGAATGGCCCCGAGACGCCTGACACCACGGAGACGAAGTTTGCGTCCGTCGTGCTTCTGCCGCAGACGCTCGGGGCGGTCGAGATCTCGAACGGGTTGTCGGTGGCGCTGGTTCCGAATCCGGCGAAGCCCGTCAATCCGAATGAGATCCCTGGCAACATAGGCGTGATCGGTCCTGTTAATCCCGCCAACGCCGTCGACGCTCCCAAGACCTTTACTTACAAAGATGCGCCCGAAGCCGTGCCCGTGCTTCTGGAAACCCGGGACGTCGGTTGGGACACGCTCACGGCGCGATTCAACACGAAGTTTCTGGCGGATGCGTTCAAGACGGCGGGTCTGCCTCAAACCGAACTGGGGACGACCGCCTTTCTGCAGGTGAGGCTGATGCGGCAGGAACGACAGTTGGACGGCACTTGGGGTAAAGACCTGGAGGTTCCCGATCTGACGAATCAGGCGAAGCCGGCATGGCCGCCGAAGGATCCCGACGAGGAAGGGACGTATCTGGATTGGGCCCTGAAGAACCAGCCGGACATTGTGCAACCTCCGTTTTACGAAATTCTGCGTGGCAACCTGTGGCGCACCGCGAGCATGCCGGAGATGGCTGACGCGGGTCTCGATCCGGCGCAGACGACCGATGCGAGCAACTTCGATCCGGCCAACGTAAAGCCGGGCGAGGTAAGCAAGCTGTCGCAGGAGCAGCAGAAGCTATGGCGCGAGTGGAAGCAGCAGAAGGACCAGGAAGAGCGCGACCGCCGAAAATCGGAGGCGGAGTCCCGAAAGGGACAGCAGGCCCCCAAGGGCGACACAGGTGGTGGTGGCGGCGGCGCAGGACCGCGGCTGCCCGGGGGAAAAAATGCCCCGCCTCCCGCGAATGAGCAGCCGATCGCGCCGCCGTCGCATCGGCGAAGCGCTGCTGCGCCCTTACAGATTGCCTTGGCGGAACCCGTCCTGCGCGGTGAGGGCAGCGGCTCTGCGCCGCGGCCCAATCCACGCAACTCTGGTGATCCGGGCCTTGGATCGGGATCCCGCAGCGAGCGCGCGCCCTCGGGTACGCCCACGGGCAGCCCCGACGCTGCTGGCGCCCCTGGCCCAGGTGAGTTCAGCCACGGCGTGGTCCCCACAGGCGCGTTCACGCCGGTGGCAGGCGAGTTGGAGATCTGGCGCCACGACGACACCGCGGTCCCGGGCCACACGTATCGCTACAAACTTGAAGTGTGGATCAAGAACCCCCTTTATAAAAACCCCAACGCGAAATTCCCGGCCGACGAGAACAAGTTCGCGCTGATGCTGCAAAACGATTGGAGCCAGCCGTCCCCTCAGCCGCTCCGCCAGCAATTCTTCGCGACGAACGGCGGCAACGCCATCGGCAACAATGCGAAGATGGGCTTCGAGTATTTCTGGTGGGAAGACGGTCAGTGGAAGTTACGAACCCTGTCGCTTCAGCCAGGTGACGCCATCCCCAACGCCGGCTGGACCATCGTCGACTTCCGGCCCAAGAACGTCCAGGAAAACAAGGCGATTCTTGTGAACGAAAACGGGGAAATGACGACGCGTTACTACCGCGACGATGCGAAGGATCCGGAGTACACGAAGCTGAAGACCCTGATCCAGAAGGCGGCCGCGCCGCCGGCACAGGCGGCGGTGCCATAGCGGTTTACTTGTCATCGCATCCGGCCGCTCATACACTCCAGAGCCACGCCGTTCGAGAGTCAAGGCGTGGCTCACGGAGAGCAGCAACGCGATGAACCCGGGCAATGCCGCCAGTGCGCCAATCGATGCCGGCCGCAAAGTGACGCTTCGCATCCGCCGCCAGGACGGCCCGGGCAAGCCGTCGCGCTGGGAGGAGTTTGCGGTCCCGCATCGGCCGCAGATGAACGTCATCTCGTGTCTTCAGTACATCGCGGCGCATCCGGTCACGACCGCGGGGACGGCGACGACGCCGCCGGTGTACGACAGCGGGTGCCTTGAGGAGGTGTGCGGTGCATGCACGATGGTCATCAACGGGAAGGTGCGGCAAAGCTGCTCGGCGCTGGTGGACCGGGTGGTGGAGCCGGGCGAACCGATCACGCTTGAGCCGATGAGCAAATTTCCGCTGGTGCGCGACCTGTTCGTGGACCGCCAGCGGCTTTTCAACGATCTGAAGCGCGTGAAGGCGTGGGTGCCGATCGACGGCACGTACGATTTGGGGAGCGGCCCGCCGATCTCGCTGAAGCTTCAGGAGGAGCGGTACCCGCTGTCGCGGTGCATCAGTTGCGGCTGCTGCCTTGAGGCCTGCCCGCAATACACGCCCTCCAACAAATTCGTGGGCGCCGCGATCCTCAGCCAGGCGCGGCTGTTCAACGATCACCCGATCGGCAAGGCGCTGAAGGATGAGCGGCTGGACGCGCTGATGGACGAGGGGGGCGTGGCCGACTGCGGGAAGGCGGGCAACTGCGTGGAAGTCTGCCCGAAGGACATACCGCTTCTGGAAAGCATTGCCGCCGTGCAGCGGCAGGCGACGGTGTATTCAATCAGAAGATTTTTCACGAAATGAGCTGTGTGCCGCTTAAAACGTAGCACGTAAAACTGAACCCGAGCGCTCTCGTTAAGTTTTACGTTCTACGTTTTGCTTCGCCTCCCTTCTCGCGTTGACACCTCTCAACAACTGTTCTAACCTGCGCCGATGGTTCCGCTGACGCGTCACGGCGCTCGTGAAATGCTGATCGGGTCGGTCGTGCTGCTGGCGCTGGCGAGCGCTCTGGGCGTCTGGCACTGGCCGCTCTCGCTGGTCATCCTCCCGATCCTGATCTGGCTGTTCGCATTTTTCCGCGACCCGGAGCGCGCCGTTCCGGTGGACCAGAACACGATGGTCAGCCCGGCCGACGGCAAGGTTTCGGACATAACGGACCTGGAGAACGATCCGCTGGCCGGCGGGCCGGCGGTTCGCGTGGGCATCTTTCTGTCGGTCTTCAACGTCCACGTCAATCGCAGCCCCTGCGACGGGCGGGTGATGGCGGTCGAATACAAGAAAGGCAAGTTCATCAACGCGATGAGCCATGCCAAGGCGTCGGAAGACAACGAATCGAACACGGTGGTGCTCAAGGAGCCATTTGGCGACCGGCCCGTCGCGGTCGTGAAGCAGATCGTGGGCCTCATCGCCCGGCGGATCATCTGCACGGCAAAACCCGGGGACTCGGTGACGCGCGGGCAGCGCATCGGCATGATCAAGTTTGGCAGCCGCACCGAGCTGACGATTCCCAAGTGGCTCAATCCGACGATTAAAGTCAGCGTTGGCGACACGGTCCGCGGCGCGCTCGACGTCATCGCCGTGCTCGAAAACCCCATTCACACGTCCGACCGTAAACATGTCGGCGATGATTTCGAACCTCTGGTCGGGCGCGAAACCCCCGCGTAGCTGAACCGCTCATGCGCCGCAAGAAAAAGTATCGGCCTCCGCAGCACGCTTCGCGCGAGCACCGGCGGCGGCGCCTCCGCCGCCACGGCCGTCGGGCGTACGTCCGGTCGGTTTACTTCCTGCCCAGCCTGGCGACGCTGGGCAATGCCATCTGCGGCTTTGGGGCCATGTACGTCGCCAGCCTCGACGCCTCCGACTCGCTCCACACCCACGACGCGCTGACCCGTTTCTTCGCGACCCACGCTTTTGTCGCCGCGGCCTGCCTGATCTTCGTGGCCATGCTCTTCGACGCCATCGACGGCCGCCTCGCCCGCTATACCCGGCACACCACCGACTTCGGTGGACAACTCGATAGCCTGGCCGACGTCGTCAGCTTCGGCGCCGCGCCGGCTTTCCTCGCTCTGCAGCTGTTCAAGGCCGAACACGCCAACGATCTGCTGCCCTTCGTCTCGCGCCTGGTCTGGTCCATCGGTGCGCTGTACATGAGCTGCGCGGCGATGCGGCTCGCCCGATTCAACGTGAGCAACGAGCACGGCGAACAGGCCCACTTCAGCTTTCTGGGCCTTCCCAGCCCCGGCGCGGGGGCCGTGGTGGCCGCGTTCGTCCTCCTCCAGCAGGAGCTTCGCTTCGAAACCTGGCGCGGCCACGATGCGCTCGCGTCGATCTGCACGTGGGTGCTTCCGCTGCTCGTGCTCGCCACCGGGTTGCTGATGATCAGCAACATCCGATATGGCCACATGGTCAACCGCTACCTGCGCGGCAAGCGCTCGATTGGCCAGCTGATCCCGGTCGTCGCGCTTCTGCTGCTCGTGGTGATCGCGCTCCGTTACGTCGTCGCCGCGGGCACGTTGATGTACGCCTTCTCCTCGCCGATCAGTCATGCGCTGGCCCGTTTGCGCCGCAAACCGCCAGTCGCCCCCGTCGCGAGTTAGCCACCCC
>JBBRIN010000320.1:0-5401 GCA_038221115.1 Tepidisphaerales bacterium | reverse complement strand
GGTTCTGCTTTTCGCTTTGGCACTGGTCGGCGTAGTAGCGATAGCCTGCGTAGTTGGGACCGTCATAGCCGTTGGAAGCTATCCTGGGGTCGGGACCATAATTGTTCTCCGCGCATCCCGCGAGCGTCATGGACGTTGCGAGCAGAGCGAGGGCCAAGGTGGCGCTTGCGGTTTTGGTTTTCATGTGGGTCTCCTGGGGCACCCGGGGAAACCCATTCCGCATAGCTTTGTTCCGATTGCCGCCGGCCTGATGGCGGCAGACGTCCTTCCCGCTGATGCAGGAGTTCCCTCAGCGCTTGAAGCAAGATGTACCGCTGCTCGCACCGGCGATTTGCGGACGCCGAAGGCGCGCTCCTTAGGTCCACTGTGCATCGGGTGCGGCGGTCAGTTCGCGCCCTGACCTGAAGAGCTTGGCGCGGAGGTTCGTAAAACGGCAACGCTGGATGTGCGCGCTACGGCATTGCCGGCGCTTTCGGCCACCCAATGGAGTCTTCATGGCCGCGGAAGTTGCGCAGCCACCACCCCCAGTCTTCCGGCACCAGAGAGAAGGGCTCCGGGACTCCGAGCTCCCGGGCGGCCCAGACAGGCCAGTGCGGGTTGGACAGCGCCGGGCGGCCCAGCAGCACCAGGTCGATCATCTCGTCGCGGATCATCCGGTCGGCCGTGGCCGGCAGGCCGAGGTTCCAGCTGACACCCACGGGGATGCCGATTTCGCGGCGCACGCGGGCGGCGCGCTCGACCATGAAGCCGGGCTCGTTGAACGGCCGCGTCTGCAGGTTCGGCGTATTGAGACCAAGGCTCAGGTCGGCGAGGTCGAGGCCGTGGTCCTTCATCAGCCGCACCGCGGTCACGGCGTCCTCGAACCGGACGCCCGCCTCGTGCAGGTCGTCGGAACCTAGGCGCATGGAGAGCGGGAACCGCTCGGGCCAAACGGCGCGGACCGCGTCCAGCGCTTCGAGGTGGAACCGAAGGCGGTTCTCAAGCGAGCCGCCGTATTGATCGGTCCGGGTGTTGGCCAAGGGCGAGAAGAAGCTCGCGCCCAGGTAGCCGTGAGCGAAGTGCAGCTCAAGCCACTCAAATCCAGCCACCACGGCGCGCTTCGCGGCCCGGGCGTAGGCCCGATGGATCTCCTTGATCTCGTCTATGCTCAGGGCATGGACCGGATAGGGCGACTTGGCGCCATAGGGGATCGCCGAGGGGCCGACGACCTGCCAGCCATCCGGGTGGTCGGGCGGCAGCTGGGCGCCGCCTTCCCAGGGCTTCAGCTCGCTGCCTTTTCGCCCCGTATGACCAAGCTGGATGGCCGGGACTGCACCCATGTCCTTGATGATCGAGGTCACCCTCTTGAGTCCCTCGATCTGCGCATCGTCATAGATGCCGCCGCAACTGACGCTGGTGCGGCCCTGCGCGGTGATCGCCAACTGTTCTGGGAAAACCAGTCCGAAGCCGCCGGCTGCGCGGGAGCCGAGCAGCATCACATGGAAGTCGTTCATCAGTCCGTCCCGCGACCGGTACATGGTCATCGGTGACATCACGATGCGATTGCGCAGGGTGACACCCTTGAGCGTGTAGGGACTGAAAAGGTCCGGCATTTGCAGCTCCAGGAGCGTGGTGCGGGAGCCTCGCCAACTTCTGCCTATCGTCGGGCTGCCGAGGTGGCCAGCGGGTTTTGCGAGGTTCAACGGCGAGAGGTGGCAACCTCCACGTCCACCCTGGCCGCTTCGTAGATCGAGCGGGTCACCTTGCGCGCCGGCGTGCTCGGGAAGCACCGGCTTTGGAGCGCAAAGGTGTCGCGGTCGGCTTTGGTCGCGCACGGCGTCCATGCTGATGCCGACGAATGGCACCGCGCCTTCGCCGTGCGCGCCTACGTCGCTCGAAGCAGGAGTTCATCGATGTGAAGTTCGAACGCCCGTTTCTGGACGCCGCGCTGCTTGAACTGCCCGCGCGTCGGCCGCGGTCGGATTAGGCCCTATCGTGGGACGCGCATGCCGAATAGACGACCCTCATGACCGCATCGACGCGGAGTGACGTGCCGACCGGGCGCGGGCCGATCCACTGGATGTGCATAGGGAGAAGCAGGCATGCGATCGAGATTCGCGATGCGATCGGCCGCTGCGGCGGCCTTCGCCTGGATGGGGGTGGTCAGCGCCCAGGCTGAGGCCGCGCCTCGGGCTCATGTCGATACAGGGGTCGTCGTCGGCCTCGAGCGTGGCCCAGCCGAGGTATTCCTCGGGATTCCCTACGCCGCGCCGCCGACAGGGCCCTTGCGCTGGAAGCCGCCGGCGCCTGCCGCCAGTTGGACCGCTGAGCGTCTCGCGACTTCCCCGCCGCCGGCTTGCCCGCAGAAGGTGAACGCCAACGGTACGGGAAATGTCGGCGGCTATGCGGGACCGGTCAGCGAGGACTGCCTGACCCTCGATGTCACGGCGCCCAAGAACGCCAAGCATGCGCCGGTAATGGTTTGGATCTTTGGCGGAGGGAACATCGGCGGGGCCACCAACCTGACCAGCCTGGACGGTCGGAACTTCGCGCGCGACGGAGTCGTGCTGGTGGCGATGAACTATCGGCTCGGGCCCTTCGGGTTTTTCGCCCATCCGGCCCTGACGGCCGAGGCCGCCGCCGGCCAGCCGCTCGGTTCCTACGGCCTTATGGACCAGATCGCAGCCCTCAAATGGGTAAAGCGAAACATTGCGGCCTTCGGCGGCGACCCCTCGAATGTCACGATCTTTGGGGAGTCGGCGGGCGGCATCGACGTCCTGGCGCTGCTCAACGCGCCGTCCGCGAGAGGCCTCTACAGTAAGGCGATTGTCGAGTCCGGCGCGGGCTGGGACGCGCCCATCACCATGGCTCAGGCTGAGGCCAAGGGCGCCGCCGTCGCTGGCAAGCTCGGCCTTTCCAGCGCCGCTGCCACCGCCGCCGAGCTTCGCGCCCTGCCGATGGACAAGTTGCTGGGTACGATCACCGAGATGTCGTTCCCGATCGTCGATGGACGGCTGTTGAAAGAGGGAACCGCACAGGGTTTCGCCCGCGGCCACGCTAACCCCGTGCCCTTGATCATCGGCTCCAACAGCGATGAGGCGACGCTGATGAGCGCCTTCGGCCTGAACGCCAAGGCAGTCGTCACCCAGGCTTCTGCGGCGATGCGGACAGCCTATGCGTCGGACGCCGCAACCGAGTCCAACCAAGGTCGGATGATGTTCAACGACCAGAACATGGGCGCGCCGGCGCGATGGATCGCGCGCAAGCAATCGATGAAGGCGCCAACCTGGCTCTACTACTTCTCCTATGTCCCCGAACGGCAGAGGTCGGCGAGGCCGGGCGCCGCCCATGCCTCGGAGATCGTGTTCGCGTTCGATTCCATCGACGCCATTCCAGGCCGCACACCCCTGATCACGCCGAGCGAGCGAACGCAGGCGACGCTGATGCATTCCTGCTGGGTGGGTTTCGCCAAGACCGGGCGGCCGACCTGCGGGGGGCAGCCGTGGCCGGCCTATGATCCGGCTTCAGACCAACTCCTGGAGTTCGGCGAACCCGCGGGGATCCGTGCCCATTTCCGCAAGCCACAGCTCGACGCACAGGAGGCGGCTGCGGCGGCGATCATCGGCGCAAAGTAGCTCGCTCCGCGGTGATCAGTCTATGGATCCGCGTGCGCGGAGCGGCGCTTTAGGCCTCCGCCAACGCCTTGACCGCGGAAGGGACCTTCCGCGGTTTCGCCTTCCGCACGTTGATCGCCGCCGCGTCCAACGTGTTGGCGATGTGGGAAGCGTAGAACTTCTCGATCATCTCCACGCTCGTGCGACAGTTCTTCGCGATTTGATAGATGTCCGCCCCCTCCATCAGCCGCATGCTGATGTAGGTGTGGCGTAGGCTATAGGCCGTCCGGGCGTTGCCTTCCCGATCCTTTTTGAGGTCGAGCTCGCCGAGGACGGCGTTGAGGAGCTCGCGCTGCACCGGCCCGAAAATCAGGTCCTCAGGCTTGGGGCTGTTGCGCTTGCGCAGCCGCTGGAACGGCAGCACCGCGCCGGTCATGGATTTGCAGTAGCCGACCCCGCGCTTGCCGCGGACCACGATCTCCAGGATGCGCTCGTTGGTCGCCTCGTCCAGGATGATCGTCACGTCCCGGTACTGCAGGTTGGACGCCTCGTCGGGCCGCAGACCGGTGTTGGCCATGAACAGCACCCAGTCATGGAACTGCTCGCACTCCCAGCGCCACCGCTCGTTCAGCGGATTGCGGGCCCGCTCCCGGGTCGCCTGGTAGAAACGCTTGTACTCGTCGGGCGCAAACCAGGCCCGGTGCGAGACCTTGCCGTTGGTCTTGTAAGGCGCCGACATGTCCGGAACCGCGGCGATCCAGCCCTTGCGGTTCGCGGTCTTCATCACCTGGCGCAGGGTGACGATTTCCTGATGTAGGGTCGCCCGGGCCGGGCGCTTGAACGTGCGGCGCTGGCGGCCGATCTTGCTGCGCCATCCGGTCTCCTGATCCGGCGGCGCGGTCACGCGGGAGACGCGGTACTCCGAGATCAAACCGGACGTGACCTCAGTGATCGGCAGCTTGCCGAAGAACGGCAGCAGGTAGAGCCGCAGGTGCCGCTCCTTGCCATCCACATACTCCTCGTTGCGCTCGCCGAGCGTCATGACCCGAAACTCCGCCATGAACAGCTCGGCCGACTCGCGGAAGGTCGGTCCCGTCGCGGCGTCCTTCTTGGGCTTGCGGCGACGCTTTGGCGTCGCCGGCACAGCATCGGTCGCCTCGCGCTGCCCGGCGTTCGGCAGGCCAACGCCGCGCCGCTGAAGCCGGTCGTCGGCGTACCGCTCCATGTACCAAGCGCGGGCGTATTCCATCGCGATCGCGAGGTTTGTGGCGCCCGTCGTCGCTCGATGGTTCCGGCCGCCGAGGAATACGGCGCACTGCCAGCGCGAACTATTTTCGCGCCGATAGACGTGGACCTTCCCGTCCATCAGCGAATGGCTTTCAACCGGCATGCCTCAAACCTCCCGGGTTGGGGGTTATGTGTAAGACATGTGTAACTCGCTGAAAAACGTTAAGTAGCTGTTTTTGCTACGTAACCTTACGGGGTAGACCGTTTTGAGTCCGGCGCGTCTACCAATTCCACCACTCGGGCACTTGAGACGCCCCTATAGCGGTGGCGCGGGGGTTCGCCAACCGAGGCTGGCGGCTTGTGCATCGACAGGCGCTTATCTAAATGATAATCAATCGCAACTAAGCGCTTGTCCCCCGGAAGTCGCGTCATGCACGACATGCTCTCCGAACCCGCGAAGACCGAGCCCACCGTGGCGGGCGCCGTGCGGCTGAGCGTGGCCAAGCCGGGCGACCGCGGCGTCATCGTCGACGTGCGCGCCGAGCGCCACGCGGGCGACCACGGAGTGGACGTGGACGAGC
>JBBRIN010000319.1:0-5406 GCA_038221115.1 Tepidisphaerales bacterium | reverse complement strand
CTCGTTCGAATGGGCCGCGCCGCCGTGCAGCGGGTGATCGCCACCGGACGCTTCGGCCACTTCGGCAACTTCGAACAGTTCGCCCCGTACGTCGCCCAAAGTTGGGAGACTGATGAGTTCACCGTCTACGGCCGCTTCGATCTCGCCTACGACGGCAAATCCCCTCCCAAGTTGCTCGAATACAACGCCGACACCCCCACTTCCCTCCTCGAAGCATCCGTCATCCAATGGCACTGGATGCAGGACACCTTTCCCCACGCCGACCAGTTCAACAGCATCCACGAAAAACTCATCGATGCCTGGAAGTCCGCTCAAGCCACGCTCAATGACACCGTCTACTTCTCCTCCATGAAGGGCAACATCGAAGACTTCATGAACGTCAACTACCTCCGCGACACCGCCATACAGGCCGGCCTCACCACGGACTACATCGCCATCGAAGACATCGGCTGGAACGCCCCGCGGCAATTATTCATCGACCTCGCCGAGCGCCCCATCCGCCACGCCTTCAAGCTCTACCCCTGGGAATGGCTCATCCGCGAACAGTTCGGCCCCCAGTTGACGCTGAACACCACGCGCTGGCTCGAGCCGCCCTGGAAAATGATCCTCAGCAACAAAGCCATCCTCGTCATTCTCTGGGAGATGTTTCCGCATAGCCCCTACCTGCTCCCCGCCGCCTTGCAACCCGCGGGCGACACATACGTCAAAAAACCCGCCCTCGCCCGCGAAGGCGCCAACGTCACCGTCGTCAACGCCGGCCAGACCATCGAAGAGACCGACGGCGTCTACGGCGGCCCGTTCATCTACCAGGCGCTGACCCGACTGCCGCAGTTCGACGGCAACTACCCCATCGTCGGCAGTTGGATGGTCAACGGCTCCGCCTGCGGCATCGGCATCCGCGAGGACAAATCACCCATCACACAAAATTCCAGTAGACTCGTTCCGCACCTCATCGCCTCTTAAATCCCGAAAGGACGCCATGTATCAGTTCCCCCCGACGATCTGTCTATCGGCGATGAGCTGGGACCGCCTCGCGGTCGACGCCAGCTCCGCCATCATGTTCGGCGTCATAGGCATCGCCCTCATGATGCTCGGCTACAAAGCGTTCGACTGGATCACCCCCAGGCTCGACGTACAAAAGGAACTGGCCGAAAAGCACAATATCGCCGTCGCCATCGTCATCGCCGCCGTCCTCATCGGCGTCAGCATCCTCATCGCCCACATCGTCGCCGCCTGATCCCCCATGACGCTTGTCCTTCATGACCGGTTGCCGCCGTGCCGCATCATCGCGATACTCGCATGCCAACGCAGGACGAAAGTGGTTCGTTAGAAGGTTCTAGAGATAGCTTAATGACGAATTCCGCGGCTAAATTCATCGCTGCCTCATTGGCGCTGTCATTCAGCGGCGGCGCGGCTTGCCTCGCTGCCGAATGGACGGCGCCACAGCGGGCCTTTTTGGGAAATTACTGCTTAGAATGCCACGACGCCGAGACGAAGAAGGGCGGACTGGACCTGGGATCCCTTGGTGGCGACTTGAGCGATGCCGAGGCGCTGCGGCGCTGGGTGCGCGTGTTCGATCGGGTCGAGGCGGCTGAAATGCCGCCCAGGAAGAAGGCGCGGCCCGAGGCGGATGCAATGAAGGCCTTTCTCAGTTCGCTGGGCGGAACGCTCGCGGCCGCGGACCGCGCGCAGCGGGAGGTGGTACACCGGCGGCTCAATCGCACCGAATACGAGAACACGGTGCGCGACCTGTTCCGCGTGCGAGCGGAAGTGGCGGCGATGCTGCCCGAGGACAGCAAAGCCCACGGCTTCGACAACATCGGCGAGGCGCTGGCGGCGTCCACGGAACTGGTCGAAGCGTATCTCCGCGCCGCCGATGTCGTCGTGGACATGATGCTGAAACCGCCGCAGGAACCGGCTTGCGAGAAGAAATATCTGACGTTTACGGATGGGTTCCGGACTCGGGCGAACGCGAACCTGGTCTTTCAGTTCCTCGATGAAGGCGTCGTTCATTACCTCTCAGACCTGAAGAGCACCAACGTTCGCAACTTCACCGCGCCGGCGGCCGGCAGGTATCGGATCCGTTTCCGGGCCCGGGCGCACCACAGCGACCAGCCGATCAAGGTCGAAGTCGGGGCCGGCGACGTCCACAAGGGCAACCGCGGGCGCCACCCCGTCGGCTATTTCGACGCGATGCCGGAACTCACGGAGATGGTGTTCGAGGATTGGTTCCGCGAGGGCGACGGCTTCTCGGTCCGTCCGTTCGGGATTGGGAACGTGCGCATCGGGCAAAACCGCAAATACGCCGGGCCGGGCCTGCTGCTGACGGATTACGAGGTCGAAGGGCCGCTCGACAGCGACCTGCTCGCCGGCCGGCGAGAGCTGCTGGGCGGTGTGGATCTGCAAAAGGGCACGCTCACCGACGCGCGGGACATCATGGCTCGTCTGCTGCCTTCCGCGTTCCGTCGGCCCGTCACGGAAGAGGAGGTTTCCCGCTTCAGCGGCATGATGAAGCGCGTGCTCGATGAGGGACAGAGCTTCGACGCGGCGCTGCGGGTCGGATTGCGGGCGGTGCTCTGCGCCCCGGATTTCCTGTTTCTGAGCGAACCGCAGCAAAACGGGAACGAAAAGATCAGCGATCTGGCACTGGCGTCGCGGCTGTCTTACTTTCTTTGGAGCAGTACGCCCGATGGGGAGTTGCTGGCGCTGGCGGGGGGCGGTGAACTGAGCCGGCCGGCGACACTTCGCGCGCAGGTCGAGCGCATGCTGTCCAGCCCCAAGGCGGCGGCCTTCACGAAGAATTTCACCGGGCAATGGCTCAAGCTGCGGGAAATCCCGCTCAATGAGCCGGACGCGGTGTTGTATCCGGAGTTTGACGGCCTGCTGGAATACTCGATGGTCGAGGAGACCACGCGATTTTTCGACGAAGTGCTGCGGCGAGATTTGAGCGTGATGGAGTTCGTGGATTCCGACTGGTCAATCCTGAACGACCGGCTTGCCGCGCATTACGGCGTACCGGGGATCACGGGAGTTGGTTTCCGTCGAGTGACGCTGCCGAAGGACTCGGTCCGCGGGGGCGTGATGACGCAGGCCAGCGTGCTGAAGGTGACGGCCAACGGAACGACCACTTCGCCGGTTTTGCGCGGCATATGGGTCATCGAGAACCTCTTGGGAATTCACGTGCCCCCGCCGCCGCCCGTGCCCGCCGTGGAACCGGATTTGACCGGCGCGACCACGCTGCGCCAGCAGCTCGACAAGCACCGGAACGATGCTTCTTGCGCCAGTTGCCACAGCAAGATTGACCCGCCGGGCTTCGCGTTGGAAAACTTTGATCCCATCGGCGGGTGGCGCGAGTGGTATCGCATTCCCGGCGCCATTGAGAAAGTCGCTGAAGATAAGCCCCGCAAGGAAGTTGCAGGGCCCACTTACAAGAAGGGGTTGCCGGTCGACGCAACCGGTAAGCTGCTCACCGGCGAGCCGTTCAATGACATCCGCGAGTTCAAAGCGCTGGTCAAGCGCGACCCCGAGCGCGTGGCCCGCTGCGTGGCCGAAAAACTCCTGACCTACGGGCTGGGCCGCGGCATGGGGTTCTCCGACCGCGCGACGGTTCAGTCCATCGTCGAGCAAACGCGTCCGAAAAACTATGGCTTTCGCTCGCTGGTGCAGGAAGTGGTGGCGAGCGAGGCGTTTCGCCGACAGTAGCCCCCAGATCGGAGTCTAAAGCAAATGATCAATTCACGACGACAGGCGAGTGGCCCTTTGAACTCGGTTACGCGGCGTCAATGCCTGCGCGCCTGTGGTGTCGCATTGGCGCTGCCGTTCCTCGAAGGGCTGCTGCCCGCCGGGGTGATGGCCGCGCCGCAGGTTAAGCGTCGCATGGTCGCCATCAATCTGGGTCTCGGCTTCCTTCCGGAGAATTTTACGCCCACGAAGGTGGGTGGGGATTACGAGCTGACGAAGTATCTGCAAATCGTCAAGGAGTTCCGCAGCCAATTCACGGTGGTCTCCGGCACGTCGCATCCCAACGTGGACGGCGGCCATCACGCCGAGCGCTCCTTCCTCACCGCCGCGCCGCATCCAGGGAGCCCCAGCTTCAGGAACAGCATCTCCGTGGACCAGTTCGCCGCGGCAAAGATCGGGCTCGAGACTCGCTTCGCCAGCCTCGTGTTGACGACCGGCAACCTGGGCCTGTCGTGGTCGCGCAGCGGCGTGGAAGTTCCGGCTATCTCGCGTCCATCGGTCGTGTTCGCCCGGATGTTTCTCGAGGGAAACCCGGAAGAGAAAGCGGCCGCCAAACAATGGCTTCATCAGGGGCGCAGCATCCTCGATCTGACGATCGAGAGCGCCCGCGGGGTCGAAAGCACTCTCGGCGCCCGCGACAAGGAGAAGCTCGACCAATACCTCACCGCCGTGCGCGAAACGGAAGTGCGCCTGCACAAGGCCCAGGAATGGGACGACAAGCCCAAACCCCGGACGGATGCGAAGCCGCCCACGGACATTGAGAGCCTCGCAGACGTGGTGGGCCGAACCAGACTTCTGTACGACGTGATACACCTCGCGCTGCAAAGCGACTCCACGCGCATCATCACGTTAAGCCAGCCCTTGTCCGCCCCGGTTCCACCGGTGGAGGGCGTCACGGAGGGTTATCACAACCTCTCGCACCACGGTAAAGACCCCGCCAAGGTGGCCCAGCTCGCGCTCATAGAAATGGAGCAGATGAAGGCCTTCCGCGACTTCCTGGCAAAGCTGCACGGGACCGACGACGCCGGGGGCACGCTTCTGGACCGCACGACGGTGCTCCTGGGCTCCAACCTCGGGAACGCCAGCAGCCACAGCAACGAGAACCTGCCCATCATTCTCGCCGGCGGAGGCTTCAAGCACGGCCGGCACCTCGCTTTCGATCCGGCCAAAAACTACCCGTTGCCCAACCTGTTCGTATCGATGGTCCAGCGCCTCGGCATCGAAGCCGACAAATTCGCCACCAGCACCGGCACGATGCGGGGCTTGGAGATGGGGTGAAGCCTCCGCCCGCCAATTCCGATGGTCAGCGGCTCCGGTCGGAGAATGGAAATGGCGCCACCATGACCACCCGTAACCCCAAGAGGAGAAGAAGATTTCGCGCTACTGGGGCACGTGTCGGCCGGGCTTTAGTAGCTGTACGCGCACGGTGTCGCTGGGTAGCAGCTTGCCGGCGTTGATTTGCTCGTGGGGGTCGAAGGCGCGCTTGACGCGCTGGAACTGGTCCATGGTGGCCCGGTCGAAGAGGTAGGGCATGAGGTGAAGCTTTTCGACGCCGACGCCGTGCTCGCCGGTGACGGTGCCGCCGACGTCGACGCAATATTTTAAGACGCGCTCGGCGGCGCGCAGGGTGTTCTGGACCTGTTGCTCATCGCGGTCATCGTAGAG
>JBBRIN010000318.1:0-5431 GCA_038221115.1 Tepidisphaerales bacterium | reverse complement strand
ATCCTACGAGCCTATCGGAGCATCCACATTCGACGTGTGGCCGACATCTTACCCGCGATCGGGTTTGGTTCATCCCCGCGTTCGATTCACCGAGGCGCCAATGCTTTTCCCGCTCAATCGATCGACCCTCGCTGGCCTGCTGCTCATCCTGGGCGCCGGCGCATCCGCCATGGCGCAGGGCGTTCCGCCTCCTACATCCGGGCCGACTACGACACCATCGGCATGGGCGCCCGAAGTCTACCCCATCAGCTTCTGGTGCGGGCCCCCGCCTCAATTCGTCACCGGCGAACGGTACCGTCAGATCGCCGACGCCGGGTTTAACTACGTCATGCCCTCGTGCAGCGGCGGCGGCACTCCGACCGACAACAAACGGGTCCTCGATACCGCGCAACAGAGCGGCCTGAAAGCGTTTGTGTCCGACAACCGCATGCCCATGGCCGTAGGGGGAAATGCCGGGGCAAGGCAGGCGCTTGACGCCATCGTCGCCGATTACGCCGCGCACCCTGCACTCGCCGGCTACTTCATTGCCGACGAGCCCGGCCCGGGCGCCTATCGCGGGCTTGGCGAGGTGGTCGCCTATCTGCGTGAGAAGGACGCAGCTCACGTCGCGTACATCAACCTGCTGCCAAACTATGCGCCCGCTTGGGCCATCGGCCCCAGCTACGATGAATACATTGACGGCTACATCCGCATCGTCAAACCTTTTGCCGTCAGCTACGACCACTATCACTTCACCAAAACCGGCGACGGCCCGCTTTTTTTTGACAACCTCGATGCCGTCCGCCGGGTTTGCCTTCAGCGCGGCGATGTCCCCTTCTGGAACATTGTGCTGGCAATTCCGCACGGGGGATATCGACGCCTTACCGAAGCTGAAAAGCGATTTGAGGCGATGCAGACGCTGGCCTTCGGCGGCAAAGGGCTGATGTTCTTCACCTACTGGCAACCCGCGGCCGACGGAGCATGGGGGCCCGCCATCATCAACTTCGATGGTTCGCCAACACCGCAGTACGAGGAGGTGAAACACATCAACCACGACGTGCAGGCGATCGGCAAATATCTGCTTCGCGCCACTTCGACAGGGGTATCCGCCGTAGTGCAAGGGGGAACGACCCGGGCCGCGTCTCGCCCCGATTCGGGCATTCTCACGCTCGGCACCTTTCAAGCCGGCGCCACCGGTTACGCTCTCGCCGCCAGCCGCAACTATCGAGAAGAGATTTCGATCGACATCGCCTTGCCCACCGCCGGGATGACTGTGGAGCGGCTGGAAAAGTCTGCGGATCGTTGGGAGCCGGTCGCCTCGCGGCCGACGACGGGGGAGCCGGCCGGCGCCATCGTTCGCGTTAAGCTGGCTCCCGGTGATGGCGAGTTGCTTCGCTGGAAATGAGGAGGCCTGCCGGTCATGAAAATCATTAGTGCGGTACTGCTATCGTCATTCATGCTGGCTATGGTCGCTCGGGGAGCGGAGCGTCGGATTGAAGACTCCCCGCTGTATCCGAAGCACGATGACCTGTCCTATTTCCTCGACGGCGGCGGGAAGCCACATCGCATCGCCACTCCTTCGGATTGGGAGTTTCGCCGCGCGCATATCCTCGCGCACATGCAATCGGTGATGGGCCCATTTCCCGACGTCGCAAAGAAAGTCCCGCTCGACGTTCGCATCGACGAGGAGATTCAATTGGATGGCCTCACGCGCCGCAAGCTGACGTATCAAAGCACCGCCGAGCAGCGCGTCGCGGCTTATCTGTTTCTGCCTAAGCTCGACGGAATCGCCAAGCGCGCCGCGGTCCTCTGCCTGCATCCCACCGGAGCGCCGGGGAAACAAATCGCCGTTGGAATCGCGGGTAAGGAGCATCGCGCTTATGGCTTGGAACTCGCCCAGCGCGGGTACGTCACCCTTGCCCCCGACTATCCTACCTTTGGCGAGTACGCCACCGACTTCAAATCCCCTGTTGGCCAGAGCGGCACGATGCGCGCCATCTGGGACAACGTCCGCGCGGTTGACCTCCTTCAATCGCTGGACAGGGTCGACCCGGAGCGGATCGGCGCGATCGGTCACTCGCTGGGCGGCCACAACGCGATGTTTACCGCGGTCTTCGAGCCGCGCATTAAGGCGATCGTCTCCAGTTGCGGCTTCACGGCATTCCACCGCTACAAGGGCGGCGACCTGGCCGGGTGGACCAGCCCGCGGTACATGCCGCGCATCGCCGCCGACTACGGCAACGACCCGGACCGCGTTCCGTTCGACTTCACGGAGATCGTCGCCGCGCTCGCTCCGCGCGCCTTCTTCACGAGCAGCCCCCTCCACGACGACAACTTTGACATCACCGGCGTTCACGAGTGCCTCGACGCCGCTGCCCCCGTCTACAAACTGCTTGGAGTGCCCGATCACCTCCGGGCCAATCACCCCGACTGCCCTCACGACTTCCCGGACGCCGCTCGCGCGCAGGCGTATGAATTCCTCGACAAGCAACTGGGACGGCGCTGATCGTGAATCCCACGACCAACCGCATCGTGTGATCCGCGTCGGTAAAACTTTTCGACCGCTTAACACTCGACTCCAGCGCAAGTACCATCCTTGAGCAAAGGACCCGAGCCACATGTCATCACCCGTCCGCTGCGGATTAATCGGCTACGGCGCCTGGGGCCAACACCATGCCCGCGCGATCGCGTCGGTTGAAGGCGCATCGCTGGTGGCCGTTTGCGCCCGCTCTGCCGAAAGCGCCGCGCGCGCCAAAGCGGACCATCCTCAGACCCGTATCTACGCCGACTACCGTGACCTGCTCGTCAAAGAGCAGCTCGATCTCTGCGACGTCGTGCTTCCGTCGCACCTGCACCATCAGGTCGCGACCGAAGTGCTTCGGTCGAACCGGCATCTGCTGCTGGAAAAGCCGATGGCGCTCTCCATCGACCACTGCGCCGATCTCGTGGAGCTCGCGCGGTCGCGGGATAAGATCCTGGCGGTCGGCCACGAGCTGCGCATGTCTTCGCTCTGGGGCAAGGTCAAAGAGCTGATCGACGGCGGCGCGATCGGCGAGCCGCTGTACGCGCTGATTGAGCTGTGGCGAAAACCGTATCGCCAGGGCGCCGACGGCTGGCGCTACGATATTTCCCGCGTGGGCAACTGGATTCTCGAGGAGCCCATCCACTTCTTCGACCTTGCCCGCTGGTACTTTTCAGGCGTTGGCGACCCCGTGTCCGTTTACGCCGCCGCCAGCGCCAAGCGCGACGATCACCCCGAGCTGCACGACAATTTCTCGGCGATTCTCCACTTTCCGCGCGGCCGCTACGCGGTGATTTCGCAAACCCTTGCGGCGTGGGAACACCACCAGACGGCCAAGCTCACGGGCACCGGTGGCGCGGTGTGGGCGAATTGGTCGGGGGCGATGGATCGCACGTTTGAGCCGACCTTCTCGTTGAAGCTCCAGCGCGGCGATGAGGCGATCGAAACGATCGCCATCCGAAAACCCTCGGGCGAAGTTTACGAATTGGTGGATCAGGTCGCGGGCGTCATTCGGGCGGTGCGGGACAACAACCCCAAGCTCGTTCCCTGCACCGGCCAGGACGGCTGGTGGTCCACGGCGATGTGCCTGAGAGCCGCCGAGTCTCTCAAAACCCATCAACCCGAAAAGTTCTAACCACAGATGAACGCGGATGAACTCAGATCGAGAGCAGTCTCCAACAACCCGCCTCTGAATCCGCGTTCATCTGCGTTCATCAGTGGTTCGCTCTCGGACGCGCCCTGGTACGCGGAGGTCACTCGCTACCAATGGCTCGTCCTGATCATCGCTTCAGCGGGGTGGATGTTCGACGCATTCGAAGGGCAGATTTATAATCTGACGCGCGACGATTTGCTCCGGGACATCATCGGAGCCGACCCGCACCGGCAGAAGTTCTGGGGCGAGTTCTTCATTTCGGCGTTCCTGTTGGGCGGAACGTTCGGCGGCGTCCTCTTCGGCACGCTGGCCGACCGCTTCGGCCGCAAGCCGGCGATGAACGCGTCCATCCTGTTCTATTCCATCTTCTCCGGATTCACGTTCTTCGCCACGCAAATCTGGCATGTGGTGGCGTTGAGGTTCCTGGTCGCGATGGGCGTCGGGGGCGAATGGGCGGTCGCGGCGTCCCTTGTCGCCGAGGTCTTTCCGCCGCGTGCGCGAGCCCGCGCGGGCGGAATCTTCCACGCCACCAGCGTTGGGGGCACGTGGCTGGCGGCATCGGCGGGGCTGATCGTCGGCACGCATTGGCGATACGCGTATCTCATTGGCGTCGTCCCGGCGCTCCTGGTCCTATGGGTGCGCACCAGCATCCGCGAGCCTGAGCGGTGGCAGCGTGCCGCCGGGCAGGGCGTTCGTCCCCTCCCTCGGTACGCCGGGGGAGGGTTAGGGAGGGGGTTAAGCGGCAGCGGCTTGGCCGAACCCCCACCCTCCCCCGGAGTACCGGAGGAGGGAGAAATCCCCCGCCAGCGCTTGGGCAGCTTTCGCGATCTGTTCGGCGATCCGGTCTGGCGACGCCGGGCCATTCTGGGCTTGCTGCTGGCGGGCATCGGGCTCAGCACGTTCTGGGGCGTGGTCATCGCGGGACAGAATTTGACCGTCGATCTGTTGAAACGAATCGGAACCGCCGAGTCGGTCGCCAGGCAGCACGCCAAGTTCGCCTACGGTTACGTGCAATCCACCGGCATGTTCGTCGGCTTCTTGTGCATGGGTCCTCTCGGCGAACGCATCGGCCGACGCGGCATGTTCATCGTGATGCACCTATGCGCCGCTGCCATTGTGCCGATGACCTGCTACCTCCCCCGCACGTATTTCCAATTGCTCCTGCTGCTGCCCCTGTATGGCTTCTTCACCGGCGGCATTCACGCCGGTTACGCCATCTACTTCCCCGAGCTCTTCCCCAATCGCCTGCGCGCCACCGGCGTCGGCGTCTGCTTCAACGGCGGACGACTCGTCTCCGCGGTCGCCCTCTTCTTTTCCGCTTGGCTCAAGGCGCGGCCCAACATGGACCTGCGTCATGCGGTGAGCCTTCTGAGCTTGATGTTCCTCTTCGGCGTGATCATTCTTTTCTTCTTGCCCGAAACGAAGGGGAAGCCTTTGCCGGAATGACGAAAATTTCGATAATGACCGCCGTCTTGGGGAGGTACTCGAAGCATCTGCGTCAGCCTGCTAGCGGGCGAGATGTTTCGGGGTACCTCAACATGAGATGCAATACATTTTGGAGAACCCATGCAAGCCACCGGAGCCCCCCGCGTCACGCCGCTTACCATCCCGACGCAGCAAACCTACAACGGCCAACCGTTTCCCCTGATCCTCGCCAACCAGACGCCTTCGCTCACGCTCGAAGGCGCTGAGGCGTGGGTCCGGGAGCACCGCGCCGAGCTGCTCAAACAATCGAGCGATCACGGCGCCGTTCTCTTCCGCGGGTTCCCGTTGAAGAC
>JBBRIN010000317.1:0-5437 GCA_038221115.1 Tepidisphaerales bacterium | reverse complement strand
GGTTGGCAACGACCGCACAATCCGCGCGATGCACCGGCTGACCGGCAGATCGCCACGCTGACCGCCCGCGTCGAAACAGTTGAAGGTCCACGCAAACACTATGGCACCCTTTTGACGTGCGGTCGGAACAAATCACTCGTGTGCGTCGGACGACCAATCGACTTCGCTGATCGCCAGACTCTCGGACGTCGTCACCCGCGCGACTTCCGTGCGGCCTTCATAATGATGGCCGCCATTCCCGTTGCCGTGACCGTTCCCATTTCCATTCCCGTTGGAGTTCGTCAACATTTTGTCGGCGGATTTTGCCGCGGCTTCATTGGGCAGCGCCCGATCCCGCGGCCGCGCGTACTGCCAGGGCCTTCCGTAGTAGTAGTATTGCGTGCCCTCCGCCGGCACGTCGTTCGCCACGGCGCCGAGCACCTTGGCGCCAACGCTCGACAATCGCTCGAGCGCCAGAGTTCCCAGCGTCCGCACGGATTGATTCATTCGCAGCACCAGCAGCGTCACATCCGCGGATGCCGCAAGAATCCGCCCGTCGTTGAACCGCATCAACGGCGGCGAATCGATCACGATCCGGTCGAAGGTGTTCCCCAGCACCTGCATCAGGCGCTTGAATTTTCTGCCGCTCAACAGCTCCGAAGGGTTTTGCGGCAAGGGGCCGCCCGAGAGCAAATGCAGGCCCGGGACGCTCGTCGGGCGGATCGCCTCCCGCAGCTTCACCTGCCCGGCCATGATGCTCGACAGGCCGACGCCGCCATCCAGCTCGAAGATCAAATGCTGCACCGGCTGGCGCAAATCGCAGTCGATCAGCAGCACGCGGTCGCCCGCCTGGGCAAACGCGATGGCCAGGTTGCTTGCCGTCGTTGACTTTCCATCGCCCGGCGCCGGCGACGCCACGAGAACGGTCTTCGCCTCGCGGGCGCTCCCCAGGTACAGCGACGTTCGCACCGACCGATACGCTTCGGCAACCGGGGATTGCGTATCCAAATGCACGATCTGTCCGCGAATGGCCGGCGCCAATCGCATGTTGATGCGCGGGACCGTCGCGATGACCGCGGTCCCCAGAAGCGCCTGGATCTGCTCGGGACGGCGCAATCGCGAATCCTGCCACTCGCGCAACAGCCCCAAACCCATCCCCAGCATGCAACCGGCCATCACCGCTGCGGCCATCACCAGCATCTTGTTCGGCCGGAGCGGCTTCTCCTCCGCGCGCGGCGGGTCCATCACCGACACGTTAAGCGGCGGCGTCTCGATCGTGTTGACGCTCACCTCGGCGATGCGCCCATCCAGCACGTCCAACTGCTTCTGCAGTTGCGTTGCCTCCGCCTCCAGCTTCGCGTACTCGACCACCGCGGGGCTCAGCCCCAGCGCCTGATTCTGCTGCGCCGTCAGGACGGCCCTCAGTTGCTTTTCCTTATCCTCGGCGGCGATCACCTGCGTCGACAGCGCCAGGAGCTGCGCCTTGGCCATTGCCACTTCCTTCTCCGTCACCCGCTGCTTTAATGAGTCGATCACCGATTGCAGCGCCTGCACGCGCGGGTGCTTCGGCCCCTGCATTTCCTGTCCGCTCGACAGCGTCAGCTTGGCCTGGCCCAACTGGCTGCGCAGCTCGTCATATTCGCGATCCCCCGACTCCCTCACCTTCAGTTGCTGAGCTTCGACGAACGAAGCCATGGATGCAGGGTCCGCCAGCGCCCCCTTCACCGATTCCTGCTGTGCCCGCAGCTCGATCGTCGCGATCTCCGCCTGGGTGAGCGACGTCGATAGGGCGGCCATCCGCTCCAGTTGCGTGTTGCTCTTGTCGTCCTTCAGCGACACCACCCCGCTCTGCTGCTTGAGCTTGAGCATTCCCGCGAGGCTCGCGTCGCGCTTCGAGAGGATCTGGTCCTTCTGCTTCTGCAGCGCCCGCACGATCTCGTTGCCGGTCGCGTGCTTCGCCTGCGAGGTCTCGGCGATATATGCATTGACCACGGCGGCGACGATCTCAGTCGCCTCCGCGGGGTACGGCGATTCCATCGTCACGGTGATCACGTCGCTCTTGCGCGATACATCCGTCTTGAGCGCGCCGCTGCGCCGCAACCAGGACGCCGCTCCGTCTGAATCGCTCACCGTCGCAAATGTCTTCATCGATCGGTACGGAACGTTGGCGAGCGCCCGCTTTACGACCGGCGTCGATAGAAACGCATCTGCCTGCGTCGGCAAAAAGCTTTCCGACTGCGCCATATAGCCGGTCGGATCGCTGAATGCCTTGGGCGCGTTCTGCTCGATCGACACCCGGGCGCTGGCGAGGTAGATCGGCGTGGCCGCCGTCAGGTAGATCGCGGCGCCGGTCAGGCACGCGAGCATCGTCAGCGCGACCGTCCACCGTCGCCGCCAGAGGACCTCCAGGAGCGGAGGAGTCGTCGGCGCGGAATCCGCGACGGTCGGGATACTCACGTAACCCAAGCCGCCGCCCTCATGGCGCATCATTGATTGCATCTTCTCAACGTCCTGGCGAATCGCGATTGCCCATGGCAAGAACTACGGCTCCATTCGGAAGCGACGTCGCCTGAATTCGACGACGCGTCATGCCGTGGACAACAATCCGCTTGTACGTCGTGCCCGCCGTCTGACAGTCACACCCACTGTGGAAGGGAGGTGCCGGCCTGCGCCGGCAACCGCGTTCATTTTCTCCAGACTCCCTCAGACGACCTGCACGAACCCACTGACTATGTGTGACGTGAACCTATCCCCGGTTTGCCACTCGCACAAGTGGAAAATGGCGACCCCCGTTACTAAGACGTTCCCCTACACCGTTGCGTCCAACTCCCGCGCGACCTATATCGACTGCGGGTGATAGGTAAGCGGGAATCGTTTGCTCAGCTTGTCACATTCGGCAAGCTGCGCGGGCTAGGCTAATACATGAGCCCGCCGCGCCACTCCACGCGTCACCCGCTCAGTTCCGCCATCAACCACAGGGTAGACGCCACCATTGGCGTCCAATATTCGCAGGTGTTGTAGCTCCCCGAATCCACGCAAATCTCATCCGCCACCGTCCCGCCGAGCCCGTTCATCACCCCTCCTGCAATCAATGGCGTGTTTGGCTTAAACGCATTCGTCGCATATAGCTTCGGCTGATTCCTCCCCGCGCCGGTCACAGTGCTCACGTCGAACGGATTCGCCCCCAGAACCCAATCCAACTGCCGCTGTCCCAGGCCCGATAAGCGCAAATCCTGCAGGATGCGCCCCGCCCGGCAGAGGCCCACGCCGTGGCTCGCCAGATGCGCGTTGATCCCCACCCACCAGTCCTTCGCCGCATATTCCCCCTGCGGCTTCATCGTCCACCGATACCAGGCACTGCCGATCCGCCGCCCGCCCCCCGGATCCGCCCCAAAATAAATTCCAAATGGAATGGTCCCAAACGCCGACCGGTCGGAAAGCAACACCAGGTGCTCCGCGTGAATTTTTAGCGCGGCTCTCCACTTCGCGGAATCTTCATGCTTGCCGAACGCCTCCATCGCATCGCACAGCGCTAGCATGGGCAGATTCCCGTGCTGGATTTCTCGCGAGGGCTCCGCTCGGTCCGGCGCCGCGAGGAAATAGCCGCCGACGCCGCTGTCGTTTTGCGTCACCTGAAGCGCGAGCAGCTTTCGCAGAAATCCCGCCGCGAGGTTCACGAACTTCGCCTCCCCGGTCGCGCGATGGAGTTGGGCGCACGCCATCACCGCCGCGGCCAGTGAAGTTGCCGCGCCCGCGTCGCGCTGTTCGGTGCACCACTTCAGGCAGCGCCGAGCCGCCGACTCGCAAGCCGTCGCGTAGGCTGGATCGATCTCGCGCGTGTGTCGCGACATCGCCGCCTGCGCCGCGACGAAGTGAAACTGCGCCGGCAGCTCGGCCGGCTCCACGTGGATGGGCCGATCGTCCTTCGACCCGACTTTGTTATCGGTCCACCGGTTCCCGTCATCGCCGCCGCAGTAGTTCATCACGTACCCGTCCGCCGACTGCATCTTTCTGAAGTACGCGTTGCCCCAGCGCAGCTCTTGGATGATCCGATCGCGATCCACCCGCGCACCCAATACATCCAGCGTCCGCGATAAGCCGATCATTCCGTAGATCGTCGCATCGACCCACTTGCGCAGGTCACATGCATCGTGCCAACCGCCGGTGGTATCCAGCTGCGTGCCGTCATCCAGCCGTTTGCCATCGTCGAGGTGGCACGGGGCATGAAAGCCGGTCTGGCTGTCCCCGCAGCGCTGCTTTGCGAAATAGTCGATGCAGGTCCTAATCACCGGCAGATAAATGTCGCGGCCAACCGCGAACGCGGTCGTCTGCCCGCCTGCTTCCAGCAGATAGGACCCTTCCTGTGAAAGGTCCGTAAACTCACCCACCGCATAACTTCCCAAATCCCCGGCCTTCGGCTGCAACATCCCCTCATGTACTACCCGTCCGGACGTCGCCTCGACGACCTCAAATTGCCCCGCTTTCCCAGCCGGATCGACGCAAAACTTCATCGCCCCGGGCGCGAAGCCCAGGTGATTTATCAGCGGCGTGGTCGCCTTGGCCGGCTGCGGTAGGGGGGATGGGGGGGTATCGCCGCAGGATGGCAAAGCCGCCAGCGCCCCCACGCCGCCCAACCCTGCCGTGGTCTTTAGAAATGTGCGCCGCGTCAGCATAAACAGCCCCTTTTCGCACCACCGATCGGCGCCATAATACCCAGCGCGGACTTCGCCCTTGCGTCGGCACGTTCACGCCCCGTATCCTACCGCCGCTTCTGGCACGCATGGTATATTTTCATTCCCGTTGTGCAGCCGTGGGCGGCAGCCCCGGGCCATCGACCCGCGCCGCTGTAATCCCATGACTCGCAAGATCCGTCTCGTCCACATCATCAACAGCTTCGAGTTCGGCGGCGCCGAGGCGATGCTCTGTAACCTCGCCCTCCGCGCAAACAGGTCTCGCTTCGAAATCTCCATCGTCTCCCTCATCGACGACCTCCGGACCGCCCGCCCGCTCATCGACGCCGGCATCCCCCTTGCCACCATGGGCATGAAGCCGGGCATCCCCGACCCGCGCGCGGTTCTTCGGCTGGCCCGCCACCTCCGCCGCATCAAGCCCGATGTCATCCAAACCTGGATGGACCACTCCAATCTCATCGGCTCCATTGCCGCCCGACTCGCCACCCGCGCGCCGGTCATCTGGGGCATCCACCATTCGAACCACGTGCGCGGGCTCACCAAGCGCTCCACGCTCATGACCGTCGCCGCCTGCGGCAAACTCTCGCGCCGCTGGCCCGTGAAAATCATCTGCTGTTCCGACTACGGCATCCCCCTCTACGCGAATCACGGTTTCGACACGTCGAAGATGGTCGTGATCCCCAACGGTTTTGACACCGCCGCCTTCCACCCCGATGCGACGCTTCGCAAAACCGTGCGCGAAGAACTCAATATTCCCCACGATGTTC
>JBBRIN010000316.1:0-5445 GCA_038221115.1 Tepidisphaerales bacterium | reverse complement strand
ACCGGGCTCACTACGATGAGGCCGCGCGTTGGCAGTGGTTTTCCCGGTTCATACGGCTTCTGCACGGGCTCGAGCTTGGGTGACGGCCAGATTTCCGCGCGATCGCCGACGTAGGGGCGCGCATCGATGAACGCCGACTTGAACAGGAACAGCGAAATGGGCCGATCGGCGGGCTGGCGGTCGAGCCACACGCGCACCTGCTTGAACGACTGGCCCCAATCCAGGTTGCTGTCGCTGATCGCCAGGTAAGGCTTTCGCCAGGGGCCGTTGATGTAGCTGAGATAGTCGGGGTGATAGGAGACGACGTGAAGTGCGGCCGCCGCCAGGCACGCCCATGCGCAAACGGTGACCGCGGTCAAAGCGCGCACCATGCACCGGCTCGACAACAACAACATGAACACGTATGCCGGCAGGAAATGGCGAAACCCAATGTTGATCTTCGAGATCACCAGCAACGCCGTCCAACATAGCATGGGCAGCGCCAATCCCCACTCCGACCAAGTCGGCTTCCTCCAGAGCGGCGATATGGCTCCCAGGATCAGCATCACCCCAATGCCCGCTGGAACCTTGTAGAGCATCGCTGCAAAAAAATAGTATCGCCAGCCCGTGGTGCTGGCGCGGCCCCAGAGGTAGCTCCAATGTCCGTCGGCGCTATGGTTGCGGGCATCGCGGATCGACGCGAGGTACATCGTTGCCGGCCAATGGTGGGTCGCGAGGAATTGGCCCATCGGCGTGTGGATTGCCTTGGAGTCGGCCTGAAATGGAAAGGTACGAAGATCGAACAGCGTGAGCGCCCAGATGAACAGGGGCACGAGTGCTGCCATCAAGAACAGCGTCGGCCAGCTTGCGCGCACCTCAGCAGCCATAGTGCCGCGACGCCTCTGCCACCACGGGCGAATGATCCACGCGAGCACCGCATAGGCGCCCACGAAGCCGGGCATGATGACTGCGGTATGCTTGATCATCATGGCGGTGCCGACGCCCGCTGCCGCCCCCACGGCGCGCCGGACGCTGGGGCTCTGGAAATAACGCCACACCAAAAAGCAGGCGATGACGATTCCCTCGACACCCAACACATCGGGCGGCACCAGTGGGATATGCGCGGCAAACGTCGGCTCGACGACCAACATCATGGCCGCGAGCCAGCCGGCGCCGAGCCCGTACAGCGATCGACACCAGTGAAAGCAGACCCCGAGCATGGGCAGGAACAACAGCGACTTCCACACCGCGACGATGGCGAGGATTCGATCGACGCTGATCGGCTGGCCGACGAGCGCGTTGTCCTTGCCGTGGTAAGTCAGCCCTTGGCCCAATAGAGGCACAACCGCGATCGCGCCGCCCAATGGGGGATCGTTCACGACCTCGGCGCCGATCCAATCCTGATGCCAGAAGCGCAGGCCTCGGTCGATGTGATAGCCGTCATCAAAGCGCTGGCTTTGGGCGCTGGAAATGAGCAAGCCGCGCGGCACCAGCACCATGACGCCGATGAGCAAGACCAACCACAGATGGCGATCCCACACCTGCGCCCGCAGGTTGGTCGTATCTCTGGCATCCGTGCTCGGCGAAAGTGTCATGCTGATGTGCTCCCGTACTTGCTTAAACGCGGGCGAAAAAGATGTTGCGCCAAGATGCCAAGAGCGCCAAGAGAATACTTAACGCGGAGGCGCGGCGAACGCAGAGGGGACGCGGAGATGGTTCAGAGCTTTCGGATGTTCCATCGATTCAGAATCCAGTTGGATTTTACTTGGCGATCTTGGCGGTCTTGGCGCAATGAAGCGTTGCGGTAGAGCCCGAACCACTTCGATGGGGGATCGGCCTTCTCGGTCATATAGAGCTGGGCCGCGTGATGGATCACGACGTAGAACGCGGCGAGCCCGCGCAATCCGTCCAGAAAATCGAGTCGCACGCGCACTGCGCCGGATCCACCGGTTCGCTCCGATGCTGCCGCGCGCGTGGCGTCCCCGCCCAACGTCGGCTCAAGTACAACGGCTCTGCTCATGCCAATCCCTCTTAGCAATGTCGGCCAGCGGATGGGATGACTTAAACGGCCAAATGACCGATCAAATATCGTTTGCTCTTTGTCACCTACAAGTTAACCTGTCGTTCACCGTCTTAGTCCGACGCATGAGGACCATGCCCACGCCGCTTTCTACCCAATCCACCGGCCCTTCGGAAGCAGCATCGGTGAATTCTGTTCTCGAATACCAGCCACCGTCCACGACCGAACACCTCGACGCCACCTGCCTTTCCGAGCTTTCGTCAGCCCAATGGAAATCCGGCATCGCGGCGTGGTTGGGCTGGTTGTTTGACGGCCTGGACATGCACCTGTACACCATCGTCGCCTCGCCGGTCGTGGCGATGCTTCTGGCGGTGCCGGAATCCGACCCGGCGGTGAAAGAGAAGTCGGCCTTCATCCAAGCGGCCTTCCTTATCGGGTGGGCACTGGGCGGCGGCTTCTTCGGACGGCTCGGCGACGTGCTGGGGCGATCGCGCTCGCTCGCCCTTACGATCTTCACGTACGCTGGCTTCACCGGGCTTTCCTTCTTCGCGCACACATGGTGGCACCTGCTGATCTTCCGATTTCTCGCCGCCCTGGGCATTGGCGGGGAGTGGGCGGTGGGATCTTCGTTGCTTTCTGAAACGTGGCCGCGCAAGTGGCGGCCGTGGATCGCCGCCGTTTTGCAGACGGGCGTTAACCTGGGTGTGCTGATCGCGTGCGCAACGGGGTATTTGATGGCGTCCGTTCCCGATAAGCGCTATGTGTTTCTTGTCGGGGTGATGCCGGCGTTGATCGTGTTCTGGATTCGCCGCAATGTTCCCGAGCCGGATGAATGGCACGCCGCCCGCGCCGATGCGGGTCATAAGACGCCGCACATCGCCGAGCTGTTCAGGGGCCCTGCGGCGCGGATCACGACGCTGACCATCGGGGTCTGCGCGTGCTCGCTCACCGGGTGGTGGGGGTTCATGTTCTGGATCAACCAGCACTGGAAGCGCCTGCCCGAGGTGGCCGCGTGGTCCAAGCCGGAGCAAGAAAAGCTCGTCACCACCGCTTTCTTCAGCATCATCGGCATCTCGATCTTCGGCAACTTCTTCGCGGGCTGGCTCGCCAAGCGCCTCGGGTATCGGCGCGCAATCGCCATCATGTGCTTCGGCATGTTCACGTCGATGTTCGGCGGCTTCATCGTTCCGCGCGATCATGTGTCGCTCATGCCGTGGGCGTTGGCGACCGGGTTTTTCTCGGGGCTTTTCGGGCTGTTCACGATGTATCTTCCGCCGCTCTTTCCGGTGCTTCTGCGGACGACCGGCGCGGGCTTCTCGTACAACATCGGGCGCATCGCCGCCGCCGCCGGCACCGTCACGTTCGGCATTTTCGCCAAAGTTTCAGACCTGCGGCCCGCGCTGCTGGTGATGGGGTGCCTGCTCGTGCCGGCAGCGATCATCGCCTGGATGATGCCGGAGACGCCGGATCTGGCGATCGCAACACCGCTTCAACCCGAATAATCCGCATCGTTCCACGTCCTGCCCTTGCGGCAGCTACGAATGTCGGCGATTCGGGCCTTGCCCGAATTGCCTCGCCCCCCTGCGTATAGCACATCTGATTGGCCGCACCGGGCTTCGTCGCCGCGAAGCCTGGCCAACTAACGAAAGGACGTCATGCCAGCTCCAACGCTCGTCAAGAAGCACGCCGACACGACGTCGCCGCGCATCCTTTTTGCACTCCTCGTCGTTCTTTGTGCGGTTGCGGCGCATGCGACGTTCTGCGTTTTCTTCCCGAAGAACCTTCCGTTCGCTCCGTTTGCGCTGGCAACGTTCATTGCAGCCCGGCGGGCGGGGGTGATTGGCGGACTTACGGCCACCACCGCTTCCGCCTTTGCGCTGCGGTGCTGGTTCCTGCCGCCGGGCGCGGCGTTCCTGGACGAGGCGCGGCTCGGGCTCGGCCTCTTTGTCGCCGCCGGCTTGTTCATCAGTTGGCAATCCCGCACGCCTCAAAAACAGTTCGCCACCCCAGATGCGGCCGTAACGCCTGATCTGATCCCCTTCGAATACGCCGGCCCCACCCAACCGGTCGCCTGATTGGTTCGGGGAAGGTGCAGGACGATGCCGGCCATTCCCCCGACCGCTTCGGCCGACTAAACTCGCGAGGCCCTCACCAAAGGACCGCGCGGATGAGCACCAAAACAAAAGTTAAGTCGCTTCCCAAGCGATCGCAGGTCAAGCCGCAGGACCAGTGGAACCTGGCCAGCCTGTTTGACGATGACGCGAGTTGGGAAAATGCATTCGATCAATGGTCTAAAACCATTGACGGGTACAGCCGCTTCCGCGGCAAGCTCGCGGATGGCGCCAGCACCCTGGCCGAGTGCCTGAAGTTTGACGCCGACTTTGAGCGCGCCGGCGAGCGGATCGGCACGTATGCGTTCCTTCGCACGACCGAGGATCAGTCGGATAGCGACTACCAGCGCATGAAGGGCCGCTATCAGCACGCCGCCACCAAGGCGGCGGAAGCCGCGAGTTGGATACGGCCGGAGATCCTGGCAATTCCGGCCAAGACGATGGAGGCGTGGCTGAAGAGCCCCGTCCTGGCCGACTGGAAGCTGGCCCTCGAACGCATCCTGCGCTACCGCCCGCACACGCTCGGCAACAAGGAGGAAAACCTGCTCGCCATGCAGGGGCAGATGGCCGGCGCGGCGTCCGCCATCTTCCGCCAGCTCAATGATTCGGACCTGAAGTGGGGACTGATCAAGAACGAGAAGGGGGAGCGGGTCGAGCTGGGCCACTCATCGTTTTCGGCGTTTCTTCACTCGGCCGATCGGCGGGTGCGCAAGGAGGCGTTCCACCAGTACTACACGCAGTACGACGCCCACAAGAACAGCATCGCGGCGGCGCTGCATGGGTCGGTGCAGAAGGATGTGTATTACGCGAAGGCGCGCAACTACTCGAGCGCGCTGGAGTCGGCGTTGTTTGAGGACAACGTGCCGGCGAGCGTCTACGATAGCCTCATTGCGTCGGTCCACGCGAATCTCCCGGTGCTGCATCGCTACTACGATGTCCGCCGGCGCAAAATGAAGCTCAAGGACATCCACCACTACGACACCTATGTGCCGATCCTTTCGGACCTGGAAAAGAAGCACACATGGGACAAGGCGGTCAGCACCGTCGTCGAAGCGGTGCAGCCTCTGGGCAGCGAATATTGCGCCGCTTTGGAGCGCGGCATGACCACGGGGCGCTGGTGCGACCGATATCCCAATCAGGGGAAGGAATCGGGGGCGTTTTCCTGCGGCTCGTACGACGGGCAGCCGTACATACTGATGAACTTTCAGCCGACGGTGCTGGACCACGTTTTCACGCTGGCCCACGAGGCGGGGCATTCGATGCACTCGTGGTACTCGGCCAAGGCGCAGCCCTTTCAGTATTACAACTACACGATCTTCGTCGCCGAGGTCGCCA
>JBBRIN010000315.1:0-5451 GCA_038221115.1 Tepidisphaerales bacterium | reverse complement strand
CCTTTTGGGCGAACGCGGTTAGCGCGATGGCGGGGAGAGCCTTTGCGTCCCATCCGCTGCCGCGCACTCGTCGGATGAGGTCGAAGCCATCCTCGCCGGGCATGCCCAGGTCGCTGACCAGCACCTGAGGTCGGGCTTGCGATAGCATCTGCATCGCTTCGGCAGCGCTGGCCGCGGCCTGGACGATTGCGCCCGCGCTTTCCAGCACCTTGACCAGGACCCGCCGGGCGTCCGCTTCATCATCCACCACAAGCACATGAAGGCCGTCGAGTCGCACCGGCAGGTAATGCGGCGCGGACGGCGATTTATCCCCGCCATCGGGTTCGCCTAGTGGGGCTTGGCTCTCTCCTCGACCCGGATTATCGCGCGTCTCCGGCTTCTCATCACCTTCGTCGATGCGGATGGCCTGGATGGGCAGGCGGACGGTAAAGGTCGAGCCTCGTCCTTCGCCCTCGCCGCGTACTTGGACGCTTCCGCCGTGGGCTTCGGCAAGATGCTTGACGATGGAGAGCCCCAGCCCCAGACCGCCAAATTTTCGCCGCGCGCTGCTGTCGGCCTGGCGGAAGCGGTCGAAGACGAATGGCAGGAGCTCTTTGCTGATTCCCTCCCCGTTATCGGTAACCTCGATTTGCGTGCTGGACTGGTCGCGCCCCAGCGTCACGCCGACGCGTCCGCCCTTGGGGGTGAACTTGACCGCGTTGGAGACCAGGTTCCACACGATCTGTTGGATACGCGTCGCATCGCCCGATGAGCGGCTCGCGGAGGGGTCCAGTTGCAGATCGAGGGTGATATTCCGCGCGCTCGCCGACGCCCGTACGACGTCCACCCCGAGCTTGATGACGTTCGCCAGCTCGATGGGATGAACGTCCAGCCGCAGCTTTCCCGATACGATGCGCGATACGTCGAGGATGTCCTCGATCAGTTGCTTCTGCGCCTGGGTGTGGCGCTTGATGACGGCGAGCCCTTCGGCCAGATCTTCATTATTGCAATCCTCGGCTTCCAGGATGCTCGTCCAGCCGACGATGGCGTTCAGCGGCGTGCGCAGTTCGTGGCTGAGGATCGCCAGAAACATGTCCTTGGCGCGGTTTGCGTCTTCGGCCTCCCTGCGCGATGCCCGCTCATCGGCGAGGAGCGCCTCACGATCCCGCTTCACCTGCTCGGTATAGCTGCGCACGGACTCGGTGAGCGATTGATCCATGGACTCATTGAAGCGCGTCACGTCATCAAGATCGCGCAGGTCGGGGGATGGACCACTCTCGCGCCACAGCCGCAGCACGCTGGCGCGCAGCGCGCGATATTCCGCGACGACCTCCCACAGATCGAACCCCGACCCCACCCTGCCGGCCCCATGCGTTTGCGATGCCCGGTCCACCTGGCCGCTTGCTTCGCCCTCATCACCTGCACCCCTGGACTTCTCCGACTGCTGCGCGGCGGTTTGATCGGACTCCATGTCCCGTGCCGTTGCGCGAAGGATTTCTTCGGCGTCATCGCGCAGCGTGGCTGGGTCCGCCGCCGGGCCGGGCCAGATGCTGCGCGCGAAGACCTCCCATTCAGCGAGAATCGGTTCTACGTTGGCTAAAATGAATTCGCCCAGCCGCACGAAGTGATTTACACCAGCCGATCACATCTTCTGCACATGCTACTCGTCCAGAACCTCCTGGACCGTCAGAAGCTTAACTAGTCTACCCCGTTCGCTTGTGAAATGCAGCGCCCTTTTGCTCGGCGTCTTTGGTGTAGCCGAAGGAGACGAAGAAGTCGCGCTGGCGGCCCCCTTCACACAGGGGGGCGCGCTCCATGACGGCTTCCCACGCGTCGATGTCGGGGCGGCCGAGCTTGTCCATCTGCTTGAACTGGATCGGGAACCAGTCATCGGAGTACAGCCCGCCGTGAATAGGGCATCATTTCGGAAGCATCTCGACATCGCGGTCGAAGTGCCGGTGCTGCTTCATCGCGTCAATAAAGGCGTCGAGGCCCCCGTCAACGTCGCGGCTGGCCGGGGCAATAATGACGCCCTGTTCCGACGTCAACTTCGCCTCGCCATCGGCCACGGGGACGCTAGACGCTTCCAGCAGCGCCACCCCCTCGCCCAGTGCGGCGTTGGGCTTAAAATGCGAGTAAGCCTCGTTCACGAACTGTACCGAAAGCGCTAACTGGGACAGGGTTCGGGCGCTGTGCTCGCCGCCTGGAACAACGACTGCATCGAACAGGACCGATGCGGCATTGGGCGCGGGCCGGTCGATCGCGATCTGCTTCCCCTCGACGCTTCTCACGGTGCCGGGCACTCGCGCGATGACCTCGTATAGCGCACCTTCGGCGTCGAGGCGAGACTTGATCGCCGCAACGTGCCTCGCGCTTACGCCATCGGCGACCAGAATCGCCACCTTGCGGCCTTTTATGGTGTCCGCAGGCTTGTTCATGCTCAGTGCCGGGGAGGTTTTGACCGTCTTCTTCCCCTCCGTCGATCGCCGCGGCGCATTGGCTTCGGGCGTTATACCGGCGGGACTCCGTCGCTTTGGCGAAATGCCGATGTTTCGACCCACGCGCTGCGCCAAGTCATCGGCAACGTTGGCCAGAAGCTCGTTGAGGAACTTCTCGCGCACGGCCTGAGACTTCACCATGTTCAACTCGACGCTGAACGCGTCGACGATGTGTTTCTTCTCCCAGTCGGCCATGCTGTTCCAAAATAAGGTGGCCTGGCTAAAATGGTCGGCGAAGCTCGCGCTGCGCTGGCGGACTTTGGCGCCGTCCATTTTCTCGGCAAAGCTGGCGAACGCGCCAAGAGTGTCCGCCGATTGCATGGGCGCGCCGGCTGCCAGTGCGTTGGGAAAGTAGGCCACACGCCCCGTTGGAATACGCTGCTGGCCCTCGGCATCGCGCTGGTTGTTGTGGACGGGAATGGTCGGGCGATTAATCGGCAGCTGCGCGAAATTAGGGCCGACGCGCTTGATTTGCGTGTCGATGTAGGAAAACAGCCGGCCTTGGAGCAGCGGATCGTTGCTGAAATCAATCCCCGGCACGACGTGGCCGGGGTGGAACGCCGCCTGTTCGGTTTCCGCGAAGAAGTTGTCCGGATTGCGATTGAGAACGAGGCGGCCCACGCGGCGGACGGGAACGAGCTCCTCGGGGATGATCTTGGTCGGATCCAGAAGATCAAAGTCGAACTTAAACTCATCCTTTTCTTCCACGATTTGCAGTCCCAGCTCCCACTGGGGAAAGTCGCCGCGCTCGATCGATTCGTAGAGATCGCGGCGCTGAAAATCCGGATCCTTGCCGCAGATCTTCTGCGATTCATCCCACACCAGCGAGTGAATCCCCTTGATCGGCTTCCAATGGAACTTGACGAAGCGTGATTTGCCTTTGGCGTTGATCAGCCGAAAGGTATGGATTCCGAACCCCTCCATCATCGCGAAGCTGCGCGGCAGTGCGCGGTCGGACATCACCCACATCATCATGTGCATCGCTTCAGGAGTCAGCGAGATGAAATCGTAAAATGTGTCATGCGCGCTGGCGGCCTGGGGGATTTCATTGTTGGGCTCGGGCTTCACCGCGTGAATCAGGTCGGGGAACTTGATCGCATCCTGGATGAAGAACACCGGGATGTTGTTGCCCACCAGGTCCCACACGCCCTCATCGGAGAAAAATTTAACGGCAAAACCGCGCACGTCCCGCGGCGTGTCGGCCGAGCCGCGCGACCCGGCGACGGTGGAAAAACGGACAAACACCGGCGTCTGTTTCCTCGGGTCGGAAAAGACGCTCGCCTTGGACAAATCCGTGAGCGGCTCGAAGACCTGGAAAAACCCGTGTGCCCCGGTGCCGCGGGCGTGGACCACGCGCTCGGGTATTCGCTCGTGGTCGAAGTGCGTGATCTTTTCGCGAAAATGAAAATCCTCCAGCAGTGTTGGGCCACGGACGCCGGCCTTGAGGGAGTTCTGGTCATCCGCGATCGGCAGCCCCTGGTTGGTGGTCATCACTTCGCCGGGAGCCTGTAGGTCCGGCCGCAAGTCTTCCTGCTTGGTGGATGCGGGGGTGTTCGATGATTCATGACGGGAACGATTCTTCTTCGCGGCCATATGGGTTCCTCTTGGAATGTGAAAGTAGCCACAAGGGCTTCCCCTTTACTCGGGCGGTGGAGAAGCAAGCAACGGAGAAACTATTCTCAGGTCCAAAAAACGGCCGTGCGCTATACCTTGTCCGCGCCGATGCTTTCCACTGCCCTCATCACCCGCACCGACTCCGGACTTTACTGCGCGCGGGGCGATTTTTATATCGATGCCTGGCGGCCGGTGGCGCGCAATGTGCTCAGCCATGCCCACTCGGACCATGCCCGGCGGGGATCGGAGCGCTACCTCGTGCCGCCTGAGGGGCTTGCCGTGCTCAAGCGGCGGCTGGGTGATGACATCACCATCGACGCCCTGCCCTATGGCGAATCCCTGTCGAGCAACGGCGTGAATCTCTCACTTCATCCCGCCGGCCATCTGCTTGGGTCAGCGCAGGTGCGCGTAGAGCATCATGGCGAAGTATGGAACTTTACCGGCGACTATAAAACCGCCACTGATCCAACCTGCGCGGCGTTCGAGCTGGTCCGATGCAACACGCTCATCACCGAATGCACCTTCGGACTGCCGATCTTCCGATGGCGCGATCCCGCTGAAATCGCCGCGGAGATCAACGCCTGGTGGCGGCGGAATATCGAGCAGGGCAAGACATCAATCCTGCTCGCGTATTCACTGGGAAAGGCGCAGCGCGTGTTATCGATGCTCGACTCCGCGCTTGGGCCGATCCTGCTACACGGGGCGGTACACGGGATGACCGAGACCTATCGCCAGTCCGGCGTTGAGCTTCCACCGGCGCTGTATGCGGATGCGGAGAATGCCAAGGCGCATCGCGGGCGGGCGATCGTGATCGCGCCTCCGGGAGCGGAGGGCTCGCCGTGGATTCGCAAGTTCCATCCTGAATCAGTGGGAGTGGCGTCGGGATGGATGCAGGTGCGCGGGCAGCGGCGGCGGAAAGCCGTCGACCGCGGGTTTGTGTTATCCGATCACGTCGACTGGCCGAATCTGCACGCGACGATTGAAGCCTGCGGAGCGACGCATGTGATCGCGACCCACGGGTATACCGGGCCATTGGTTCGATTTCTGCGTGAGCATGGGAAGAGCGCCGAAGAGTGTGCCACACGATTTACGGATGAAACCGATGATGAGGATGCCGAAACCGAGCCGCCCGGCAAGGTAAGCCCATGATTCGCTTCGCCGATCTTTACACTGAGCTGGATGCGACGACGCGCACGTCGGAAAAGGTTGAGGCGCTCAAGTCGTACTTTCGCAGCGCGCCGCCGCATGATGCGGCGTGGGCGGTGTTTTTGACGCTGGGCCGGAAGATGGGCCGGGCCGTCGCCTCGAAGCTGATCCGGCAATGGGCGGCCGAGGCAACCGGGTATCCGCCGTGGCTGAT
>JBBRIN010000314.1:0-5474 GCA_038221115.1 Tepidisphaerales bacterium | reverse complement strand
GACATCCTCCACAAGACCACCGTCTTCGCGGCTTTCGGCGCGGTAAAGCCGTAAGTGCGCTCCCACACAACCGAGGTCGAGTTTCATCCCTCCTGAACTAAACGCGCCACCACTGATTGACCCTGTCTGTCCTTCCGCGATATACCCTAACGGGATGCGAACTGAATCGTGCCGTCGAAGGAACCATGCAACTCGTCTCGTGTCACAACGGTCGTCTTTATACGCTCAAGCAGGCGGACGATGCCCCGCTCGGTCAAGCGACGGCGGCAGCGCAAAAAACCTTTGCCACCGGCTTGCCCGCACTCGACGACTTGCTCCCCGGCCGCGTCTTTGCCCGCGGCGCCGTCCACGAGTTTCTTTCTGATCCTCGTCAAGGCTCCCCTCTGCTCCCCGCGCTGTTGATCGCCAAATCCGCGGCGGCAAACGACGGGGTGATCGTCTGGTGCGACCCGGCAAAAAAACTCTATCCCCCCGCCATCGCCGCCATGGGGTTCTCCCTGCATCGCCTCTTCCTGCTGCATCCCAAAACGGCGGCGGAGCAGACCTGGGCGCTGGCCGAATGCCTGCGCTGCCCCGGCGTCGCCGCCACCGTCGCCGAAGCCGGGCCGCTCTCGCGCGTCGAGGTGCGCCGCCTTCAGCTTGCGGCCGAGCGCGGGGGCGGAGCGGGCATCCTTTTGCGTCCCGCCGACGCCGCCTCGATCCACTACGCCGCCACCACGCGCTGGCTCGTTTCACCCCATCCTGGGGAGCGTGCATTGCAACGATGGAAAATGCAGCTCATTCACGGCCACGGAGGGCAAGTCGGGAAATCAATCATCCTGGAGTGTGCCCGTGGAGCCGACACAACCCTTCCCCACGTCCAAGCGAATCCTGTGCGTGCGCTTACGCCGCTGGCCGATCGACCGCTTCCGCCGCCAGTCCGAACGGCAACGGCGGGATAAAGCCGGTGGGGCAGACATTCCTGTCTGCCTTTCCCCTCAGTCCCTGGTTCTCGTCCACACGATCGCCTCGCGCCAGGTCATCACCGTCGCCAGCGACGAGGCCGCCGTCGCCGGCGCGCGGACCGGCATGTCCCTCGCCGAAGCCCGCGCCCTCTGCCCCGGCCTTCAACATGCCGACCACGACCCCGACCGCGATGCCAAGGCCCTGGTCGCCCTCGCCCGATGGCTCGTGCGCTTCACCCCTGCCGTCATGATCGATGAATCCATCCTCCATCCTCCATCCTCCATCCTCTCCGCTCCCCAACGCCACGCCATCTACCTCGACCTCACCGGCAGCGAACGCGTCTTCGGCGGACTCGGCCCCCTGCTGCGCCAGCTCACCGCCGCCCTGCAACGCCTGTGCCTCAACTTCCGCGTCGCCGTCGCGCCCACGATCGGCGCGGCATGGGCGCTGTCCTTCTCGCCTGATAGCCACCGCCGCACCTTCGACGACCGCGACCTCCCCATCGACCTCCCGCCCCTCCCCGTCGCCACCCTTCGCCTTGACCCCGACGCCGTCGCCACCCTTCATCACCTCGGCTTGGAGACCATCGCCCAGCTCCTCAAGCTCCCCCGCGGCTCTCTGCCTGCGCGCTTCGGCGATGAAATCCTCCGCCGCCTCGATCAAGCCTTCGGCCGCGCCTTCGAACCGTTCATTCCACTCGCACACCACCAGCCCGTCGAGGCGATGATCGACTTTGACGGCATCGTCCAATCCCCCGAGGCCCTGTGGGAAGCCTTCCACCAACTCCTCGCCCGCCTCGTCGCCGACCTGACCCGGCGTGGCTGCGGCGCCAAGCAAATCGAAGCCACCTTCGTCCGCCCCGACACCGCGCCGTTGCAAAAGACCATCCACCTCTCCGCCCCCACCCGCGATCCGATCATGATCTTCAACCTCCTCCGCTGCGCACTCGATACCCTCGTGCCCACGCACAAGCGCAATCGCCGCCCGCGCATACGAATGACGGTCGCCCCCATCCCCGCTGCGCCCATCACCCCCACCCGCGAGCAATTTCACCCCGAAGGCTTCACCGCCCTCCAGCTCCGCGTCACGCATTTCGAGCGCATGACCGATGCCCAATCGACCCTGCACAACCACGAAGCCGAATCCGTCCACCGCGAACTCGCCCGGCTCATCGAGCGTCTCCGCGCCCGCCTCGGCGAAGACGTCCTCGCTCAACCTCACCTCGCCGAGTCTCATCTCCCTGAACTCGGGTACCGCAGATCGGGTATCGATGCCTCTTCCCCCAATACCCGACACCCGATACCCGGCACCCGCCCCTTAAACCTCCTCCCCACTCCCACCGAAATCCGCGTGATGGTTTCCCCCTCACACGACCGCGACGGCCGCCCGATTTCCTTCGTCACCCCGGATGGCCATGTCCAGCCCGTCGACCACGCCATCGGCCCCGAGCGCATCGCCGGCCACTGGTGGTCCGGCCGCCACAAAACCCGCGACTACTTCGACGCCGCCACCCCCACCGGCCGCCGCTTCTGGCTCTTCCGCGTGGCCGAGACGAGCAAATGGTATCTGCATGGAGCGTTTGAATGAATGCCCGAACATCCCAATCCCAAACTTCGCCTTCCTGAAGAACCGCCCGAGGAAACCTTCGCGCCGGCCGCGATGCCTTATGCCGATCTGGAGGTCATCACCAACTTTTCCTTCCTCCGCGGCGCTGCCCATGCCGACGAGCTCGTGCTTCAGGCGGCGCGCCTTGGACACCGGGCCGTCGGCGTCACCGACCGCAACTCCCTCGCCGGCATCGTCCGCATGCACGATGCGGTCACGCAGATCCGCCAGCGCGGCGGGTGGGCCCCCAAGCTCCTGATCGGCGCACGCCTCACCTTCACCGACGGCTCCCCCGATCTCCTGGCCTGGGCCACCGATCGCCCCGCTTATGCGCGGCTCTGCCGGCTGCTCACCCTGGGCAAGCGCCGCGCCCCCAAGGGCGAATGCCACCTCCAGCTCGCTGACTTTCTCGATCATCACCAGGGACTCATCGCCGCAGTGGCGCCGACCACCCTCGATCCCTCGGCCGCCAAACTTCAGAACGGCTCTCTCACCCGTTCGCCGTTTGCGCTTCTCCGCGACGCGCTGGGCGACCGCCTTTCCCTCGCCACCAGTTGTCTGTATGGCCCGGATGATCTCGGCCGCCTCCAGCATCTCGATCAACTCTCCCAATCGTTCAACATCCCCCTGCTCGCCACCAACGACGTCCACTACCACGTCCCCGCCCGCCGGCCCCTTCAAGACATCCTCACCTGCGTCCGTCACGCCTGCACCATTCACGATGCCGGGTTGAAGCTCTTCCCGAACGGCGAGCGCTATCTCAAGCCCCCCGCTCGAATGCATCGCCTCTTTCGCGATCACCCCGCCGCCCTCCGCCGCCAGTTGGAGATCGCCGAGCGCTGCACCTTCTCGCTCGATGAGCTTCGTTATGAATATCCCGATGAGGTCGTCCCCGGCGGCGCTACCGTGGCTGAACATCTGGCTCGTTTAACCTATGAAGGCGCCGCCCTCCGCTACCCCGCCGGCCTTCCGCCAAAAGTCCGCGATCTCCTCGAAAAAGAGCTCCGCGTCATCTCCCAGCAAAAGTGGGAAGCCTACTTTCTCACCGTCCACGACCTCGTTCGCTTCGCGCGCTCGCGCGGCATCCTCTGCCAGGGCCGCGGGTCCGCCGCCAACTCCGCGGTCTGCTACTGCCTCGGCGTTACCAGCGTCGACCCCAGCCTCATCGACGTCCTCTTCGAACGCTTCATCAGCGCCGCCCGCGGCGAGCCCCCCGACATCGACATCGACTTCGAGCACGAGCGCCGCGAGGAGGTCCTCCAATACCTCTACGACAAGTACGGCCGCGAGCGCTGCGCCATGACCGCCGAGGTCATCACCTACCGCGGCCGTTCCGCCGTCCGCGACGTCGGCAAAGCCCTGGGCCTCAGCCTCGATCTGGTGGACCAGATGGCCAAACGCCTCGACTGGTGGCACCGCGGCACCCTCGACGAGCGCCAACTCCAGGAGGTCGGCTTGGACCCCGCCGACCGCACCGTCCAAACCGTCGTCACCCTCACCGGCGAGCTCCTGGGCTTCCCAAGACACCTCAGCCAACACGTCGGCGGCATGGTCATGACCCGGGGGCCATTGTGCGAAATGGTCCCCATCGAAAACGCCACCATGAAAGATCGCACCGTCATCGAATGGGACAAAGACGACATCGACACGGTGGGATTTTTGAAGGTGGATGTGTTGGCGTTGGGGATGTTGACGTGCATTTCCAAAGCATTCCAATTTCTCAATCGCCCCCGTTTAGCCGGCTCGCTTGACTTCGGCGAGCTCAGTCGAGCCGCGAGCCGTGTCCAGGTGCCCGACTCCGACGAAGCACTCCGACACGGCGAGCAAGCTCGCCGGCTAAATGAGATTCCGCGTCTGCTTGAGTTGCATACGTTACCGCCTGAAGACCCCGCCACCTACGACATGATCTGCGACGCCGACACCATTGGCGTCTTCCAGATCGAAAGCCGCGCCCAGATGACCATGTTGCCGCGTCTGAGACCGAGAGTGTTTTATGATCTCGTCATTGAGGTCGCAATTGTCCGTCCGGGTCCGATTCAAGGGAACATGGTTCACCCATATCTCCGTCGTCGAAACAACGAAGAACCCGTCACCTACCCCAGCGACGATCTCCGCGAAGTCCTTCAAAAAACTCTTGGCGTCCCTCTTTTTCAGGAACAAGCCATGCGCATCGCCATGGTCGGCGCTGGTTTTTCCGCCGACGAATCCGACCGCCTCCGCCGCGCCATGTCCGCCTGGCGAAAGAACGGCGAGCTCGAAAAGTTCCACGGCAAAATCGTCAACGGCATGATCGCCAACGGCTACACCCCCGAATTCGCCGAGCAATGCTGGCTCCAGATCCGCGGCTTCGGCGAATACGGCTTCCCCGAAAGCCACTCCGCCAGTTTCGCCCTCCTCGTTTACGCATCCGCCTGGCTCAAACGCCACCATCCCGCCGCCTTTGCCACCGCACTGCTCAACAGTCAGCCCATGGGCTTTTACGCCCCCGCTCAAATTGTGCGCGATGCCAAAGACCACGGCGTCACCGTCCATCCCATCGACGTCAACGCCAGCGATTGGGATTGCACGTTGGAAGAAGCAGTGATTTCCCCGTGTCCCCACAAACCCTCGGCCATCAAAGCGACTTGGGGCCTCACTGGCCCCTCCCTCCGCCTCGGTCTCCGCCAGATCAAAGGCCTCTCCCAGTCCCACGCCGACATGCTCGTTGCCGCGCGCCTCCGATATGGCCCCTTCAAATCAATCGAGCAATGCCATCGCGCCGCGGCCCTTCCGCGCCACGCCCTGCGCCGCATGGCCGAGGCGGATGCCTTTGTCTCCCTCAACCTCTCCCGCCGCCAGGCGCTCTGGCAAGTCCTCGCCCTCCGCGATGAAGACATGCCCCTCTTTGAACCACCCCGTGGCACGGGCTACCAGCCCGTGATTGT
>JBBRIN010000313.1:0-5477 GCA_038221115.1 Tepidisphaerales bacterium | reverse complement strand
TGGTCCGACGCCGGCGCCCAGGAGATCTTAAGCCTGCGTGTGGCATACCTCAACGGCGACTGGGAGTCACTGTGGGGGAGCAAACCCTTGCCCGCCGCGGAAGCCGCCTGAGATTCCACCTACAACGGTGGCGCGGACCCTCCGGGTTCTCAACGCCGACTCGCACATTGATCTTTCGACCGCGCGGGTGTACGTTCGCTCCTGTCGTCGCGCTTCCGTTGATGAATGGGAAGCCTAACCATGGATGGGTCGACGGCACGCGGCTCGCGGAAGGCATGGATGGCAAACCCGTCGCTTCAAAAGCGTTTACGTGACAAGGCCGCACCCGCCCGCCGCTGACCGCCCAACCGCGCTGCAATAGAATGCCGTTCGCGCCCGAACCTGGCGCCCGGCAAACAATCGAGGTTGTGGTGAATCAGAACGATCCCAATATTCCCCGTCCGCTAGGCGCTTCGCCCGCTGCCACGGTCCCGCCTTTACTGCTCCCCACCCCCGCCCCGGGCACCGGCAACCCCTACTTCGAACCGTCGCCGGACAATTTCTCCCAAGACTTTCGCCGTTTCTTCGTTCGCGGGCTCGCCGCCCTGATGCCCACGCTCATCACGCTCTGGCTGCTCTTCAAAGTCTGGGACTTCCTCTGGCAGTCCATCGGCGTCTACATCATCATGGGCCTGCGCCGCATCATGTGGGCGTCCAACCACTTCAGCAATTCCCCCGCCCTCGAAGACGTCCGCCGTGAGCTCTCCGACCAGCACAACGTCCCCTTTTCAGTCCAATTCACCGGTGTGCTGCTCTCCATCGTCCTCGTTTATCTGGTCGGGCTCTTCGTCGGTAACCTGATCGGCCGCAGCGCCTGGCGCCTCGCGGAACGCGCGGTGATGCGCGTCCCGCTCATCCGCGCGATCTACCCGGCGGTGAAGCAGGTGACCGACTTCGTGCTGGCCGACAAGAGCGTGCAGTTCGCCGGCAGCCGGGTGGTGGCCGTCGAACCGCACGCCAAAGGGATCTGGTCCATCGGGCTGATCACCGGCGCCGGCCTGAAGCCCATCAGCGACGCGCTCGGAACGGAAATGATTACCGTCTTCGTGCCCTCGTCTCCGACAGCCTTCAGCGGCTACGTCCTGGTCGTCCCGCGCGACTCGGTCATCGAGCTGCCCATGTCCGTCGAGCAGGCCATGCGCCTGCTCATCAGCGGCGGCGTGATCGATCCCAAGGCATCGCGCAGCGGCCGATCCAAGGACGTTCCGGTGGCGCCGGATGAAGTAATTGCCGTTGGACCGCCCGGACAGCCAACGGATATGGCCATGGGCGTTAAGCCGGTGCAGCCGTCACCGACAGCGCGGACGCTCCCGCGCGCCGCAGGTTAATGCGGCAACTCAGCCCAAAACCCGCGGGGGCAATTCCCGATTTTGCCCGCCCTTGAGCTTCGGGGTTTTCCTGTAGAATGCGATCAGCGGCGTCGCAACATTCAGGGTTTGCCGAGCAGGCGTCGAACGCAGCTGATACGGCTCGGAAGGAGCAATACGTGATCGTTACCGTTTCCTCGCGTCATATGGAAGTCACTCCGGCCATGAAACAGTTCGCCGAGCAAAAGGCCGCCAAGCTGACGAAATACTACGACCGCATTCAGGAGATCGAGGTGGTCTTCGACGCCGGCAATGAGAAAACGAGCAAAGAAAAGGTTCGCGTCGAGATGATCGTGAGCGCCGAGCATCGCAACATGTTCATCGCCCACTGCGAAGAGGGCGACGCCTACGCCTGCGTCGACGCCTGCATCGACAAGCTCGAACGGCAGCTCAGCGATCACAAGAAGATGTTCCGCAACCGCAAGCACGACGTGGGCGAGGATAAACGCGAGGCGCGCGCCGAATAAACCGGCCCCGGTTGCATCGGCGCGAGAAAATCAAATAATGGTGGCCATCCGACCCGGAACCGGTCGGCGCTGCGACATGATCGAAAAGGACTGACGGATGAAGTTGAAAGAGTTCATTATCCCCGAAGCAGTGGTCGCCAGCCTCCAGGCGAACGACCGCGATGGGGCCATTCGAGAACTGGTGACGTCTTTGGCCAAGGCGGGCGCCCTGCCCGAGGCGGCGGTGGACGAGGTCGTGACCGCCCTCATCAAGCGCGAGCAAAACGGCTCGACCGGCTTCGGCAAGGGGGTCGCCGTCCCCCACGTCAAGCACGCCAAGGTAAAGAAAATGGCCGGCACGGTCGGTCGCAGCGATGCGGGGATCGATTTCGCCGCCCTCGATCATCAACCCGTCTATAGCATCGTGCTGCTTCTGAGCCCTGAAAACCAGCCGCAGCAGCACCTGCAGGCAATGAACATCGTCTTCAGCAACTTGCAGAAAGATATGTTCCGCAAGTTTCTCCGGGGAAGCGCTACCCGCGAAGCCATCGTAGAACTCCTCGACGAGGCCGACCAAGGCAAATAGGAAGGACGACGAGGTCGGCCGCCCGTCCGAAGGCTATCCGTGTTGGGATATCGATTGCCCGCCGCGGAAGTGCCTCTTGAGCGGGAGCCGCCACCCAAAGGTGTACATGGCCATGGCTTCCCGAGAGGTCATCATCAGCAACAAACTCGGCCTGCACGCCCGACCGGCGATGCAGTTCGTCGACGTCGCCAACCAGTTCAAGAGCGACGTCAAAGTCCACAGCAGCGGCGAAGAACCCGCCGACGCCGACGGTAAAAGTGTGATGCAAATGATTATCCTCGCCGCCACCGAGGGGACGCCTCTACGGATCGACGCCGAAGGCGAAGATGCCGAGCAAGCCGTTAAAACCCTCGCAGAGCTGGTAGAGAACAAGTTCGGTGAAGAAGAGTGACATGGAGATCAAAAAGGGAATCGGTGTTTCTCCAGGAGTGGTGGTCAGCACGGCAATCGTGCTGGACGCCGAGGATCTGCTCATTCCCAAGCGGCAGGTTGATGTGGCGCAAGTCCCCACCGAGATCGAGCGGTTTCACAAGGGAATCGTCGATTCCATCGCAGACCTCACCAAACAGCGCGAAGACGTCACCGCCAAGTACGGCGCCGAGATCGGCGGCATCTTCGGCGTCCACCTCGGATTGCTCGGGGACAAAACCATCGTCAAGCAGGTGATCGCCGAGATTCAAGACCGCCACTCCACCGCCGAGTACGCCGTCTCCACGGTGATGCGAAAGTACGCCAGCGCGTTCCTCGCCATGTCCGACAAGTACATGTCCGACCGCGTGAAGGACATCTACGACATCGAGCGCCGCGTCCTGCATCACCTGATCGGCCAGAAGCACGAAGACATCACTCACCTCACCCAATCCGTCGTCGTGATCGCCCACGACCTGTTGCCCAGCCAGACGGCCGCGCTCGACCGCAAGCACGTGCGCGGCTTCGCCACCGACGTCGGCGGCCGCACCAGCCATACCGCCATCGTCGCCCGCGCCATGGGCATTCCCGCGGTCGTCGGGCTCGGGAGCATCACCTCCGAGGTCAGCGGCGGCGACATCGTCATCATCGACGGCAACCGCGGCGTCGTCATCATCAACCCCGACGCCGAGCAGCTTGCCGAGCACGCCGAATATCAGCGAAAGCTCATCAAGCTCGACGCTGAGCTGCGCGAGCTGGCCGATCTCCCCGCCGAGACCATCGACGGCCACACCATCTGTGTGCAGGCCAACATCGAAGCCCCCGCCGACGTGGACGAAGCGCTGGCCAGGGGCGCGCAGGGCATCGGCTTGTATCGCACGGAGTTTCTGTACCTCACCAGCGAGATCGAGCCCACCGAGACCGACCACTACAACGCCTACGTCGACGCCCTGCGCCGCAACGGCGGCCGCCCCCTCGTCATCCGCACCCTCGACCTCGGCGCCGACAAGTACACGCAGAAGCAATTGGCCAACCCCGAGCGCAATCCGTTCCTCGGCGACCGCTCGATCCGCATGTGCCTTCACGATATCCCCATGTTCAAGCGCCAGCTCCGCGCCATCATGCGGGCCAGCGTGCATGGCGACGTCCGCATCATGTTCCCCATGATCAGCACGCTCATGGAGCTGCGGCAGGCGCGGATGGTGCTCAACGACGTGATGGAAGACCTGGAGGACGAGGGCGAGCCCTTTCGCCGGGAACTTCCCATCGGCATGATGATCGAAGTGCCCTCAGCGGCTATCATGGCGGATCAGTTCGCCAAGGAAGTAAACTTCTTTTCCATCGGAACCAACGATCTGGTGCAGTACACGCTCGCGGTCGATCGCACCAACGAGCGCGTGGCCGGCCTGTTCTGCCCGGCACATCCCGCGGTGCTCAAACTGCTCCGCGATGTCATCCGCACCGGACAAAGAAATAACATCAGCGTGAGCGTGTGTGGTGAAATGGCGGGCGAACCACTGTACACTCTCTTGCTGCTGGGGCTGGGGCTCACCACGTTTTCGATGAACGGCCCGGACATCCCCGAGGTAAAAAAGGTCATTCGCTCCACCACTTACGAGCACGCTAAACAGGTAGCCCGCAAGGTAATGAGCTTCGACAGCGAGCGGCAGGTCATGCACTACCTGCGAGAGGAAACCAGAAAGATTATCCCGGACGCCTTCTAACGCACAGGCGTCCTCAACCCATTGTCCTTCGTCATTGATCCTTTGTCATTCGTTGAAGGCCGTCCGCGCGAGATACCGCTGATGGACTGCCTCCGGGTGACGGCGCTAATGACAAAGGACTAATCACAAAGGACCAAGGACCAGTGGCAAAAGAAATGTTGATCAACGTCTCCGAAGGCGAAGAATGCCGAATCGCCCTCGTCGAAGACGGAAAGCTCGAAGAACTGTACATGGAGCGAACCAGCTCCACTTCCCACGTCGGCAACATCTACAAAGGGCGGGTCACCAACGTCGAGGCCTCCATCCAGGCCGCCTTCGTCGACTTCGGCCTCGGCCGCAACGGCTTCCTCCACATCTCCGACCTCATGCCCACCTACTTCGGCCGCAAGGGCGAGGAGATCCAGGAATCGGTCGGCCGAAAGATGGCCCGCCGCGACCGCCCGCCCATCCAGCGCTGCCTGCGCCGCGGCGATGAGATCGTCGTGCAGGTCATCAAGGAGGGCATCGGCACCAAGGGCCCCACCCTCAGCAGCTACCTGTCCATCCCCGGACGCATCCTCGTCATGATGCCCGGCATGCAGAAGCTCGGCGTCTCCAAAAAAATCGAGGACGAGGAAGAGCGCCGCCGCCTCCGCAAGATCCTCGACGGACTCAAGCCCCCCGAAGATGTCGGCTTCATCATCCGCACCGCCGGCATCGGCAAAAGCAAGGCCGAGATCATGCGCGATCTCACCTATCTCAGCCGGCTCTGGACGACGATCGATAAGAAGATGAAAGAGCCCGCGCCGGTGGAGCTTTACACCGAAGGCGATCTCGTCACGCGCACCGTGCGCGATGTCTTCACCAGCGACATCGACCGCATCGTGGTCGATAGCAAGGAAGTCGCCAAGCGGATCAAAGAGTTCAT
>JBBRIN010000312.1:0-5479 GCA_038221115.1 Tepidisphaerales bacterium | reverse complement strand
TATATCACGACCCCAAAGGACAAACCCCTCACTCGCCCCAAGCCCCCCTCACGATGACACTCTCCCTCGGACGCCTCGTCTCCGCACCCGTCCCTGTCTGACAAGAGAAACCGCCATGAGCGATCCCCACCTCACCCACGGCCAACTCCTCCAGCTCAAGCGCTGGAACACCCCCACGATCTACAACGGCTGGGAACAACTGACAAAGCGCGACGCCAGCCGTGAAGGTTTCAATCTCGAAGAGACCCGCGATTTCATGCCGCAGATGGGTCCGATGGTCGGCTACGCCGTCACCGTCGTCGTTCAACCCGGCAACGCCGAACACAAAAAAGCCAACCCCGGCGCCTGGAGCGAGTATCGGCGTTACGTCGCCGCCCAGCCCGGCCCCAAGATCGTCATCGTGCAGGACCTCGACAAGCCGGCGATCTACGGCGCCTTCTGGGGCGAGGTGAACAGCAACATCCATCGCGCGCTCGGCTGCGTCGGCACGATCACCGACGGCGCCGTTCGCGACGTCGATGAAATGACCAACGCCGGCTTCAAGGCTCTCGCCCGGCGGATGTGCGTCGGCCACGCCTTTTCCCACCCCGTCCGCTGGGGATCCCCCGTCGAGGTCTTCGGCCGCCTCGTCCAGCCGGGCCAATTGATCCACGCCGACAAGCACGGCTTCCTGGTGATCCCGCCGGAGGACGAAGCCCGCCTCCCGGAGGCCGCCCGCTTCATGGACGCCAACGAGTGCGACACCCTCATCGCCGCCGCGCGCGGCGGCCACGCCACCACCGACGAATTGCTCAAGCGAATCGATGCCGCCGGCGCCGCCTTCAAGGAGAATGCTCTGCGCAAGTTCGCCCGGAATGGCGAATGGTGAATCGCGTCCACGGCGGATCCAACTGCCTGAGGTCGATATGCTGCGAACCCCTCGGCGAACGCTCGCATTGGCGGTGATCATGACCGTGATGGCTCAAGCCGGATGTGCCTCGCACCCGCCGCTCCATTGGAGCCGCCTCCCCTCCATTCCCGATCCCGAAGGCTTCGCCTCCCCCTTCGCCGGCGTCAGCGGCGGCGCGCTGATCGTCGCCGGCGGCGCCAACTTTCCTGATCGTCGCCCCTGGGAAGGCGGCACCAAAGTCTGGTACGACTCGCTCTTCGTGCTCGAAGCGCAAGCCGGCGCATGGAAAACCGGATTCAAGCTCCCCCGCCCCGCGGCCTACGGCGTCTCTGTCAATCATGCCGGCGGCATCGTCTGCATCGGCGGCGGCGACGCCACCCATCACTTCCGCGACGTCTATCGCCTTCGCTGGGACGGCCAGCGCGTGACGACCGAACCACTCCCCAGCCTCCCCAAACCCTGCGCGTTCATGTCCGGCGCCCTCGTCGGCAACATCGTCTACATCGCCGGCGGAATCGAAACACCCGCCGCCACCACCTGTCTAAATACCCTCTGGTCCATCGACCTCTCCGCCAACCATCCCGCCTGGCTTCAGCTCGCCCCCTGCCCCGGCCCCGAGCGCATGCTCGCCGTCGCAGGAGCCGCCGACGGATCCTTCTTCCTCTTCAGCGGCACCCAGCTCCACCCCGGCCACGACGGCAAACCCGTCCGAACCTACCTCCGCGACGCCTGGCGCTACACCTCCGCGCAAGCATGGTCGCGCCTCCCCGATCTCCCCCGCCCCGCCGTCGCCGCCCCTTCCCCAGCGCCGCTCAACTCCGGTCGCCTCCTCGTCATCAGCGGCGACGACGGCCTCAACACCACCTTCAAACCTGAATCCGCCCACCCCGGCTTCCCCCGCAACATCCTCGCCTTCGAAGTTTCGACTGGAACCTGGTCCCCCCCGTCCGATTCACCCATCTCCCGCGCCACCGCCCCGACCACCGTCTGGAACCGCCAAGCCATCATCCCCAACGGCGAAGCCCGCCCCGCCTACCGCTCCCCGGAAGTATGGGCCGTAGAGAGCCCCCACCCCTGATCGCGCCAAACCATGGCACCGGGGCGCGGCGCCGCTCCCACCGATTATTTCACAGCCGCTTCCCATAACCGCGCAATTTCTTTGGCAACTTGCGACGGGGATACTGCTCGACCGCCGCCTCCGCCCATGGGTTCGTCGCGAAATCCAGCCAAAAAAATATTGGATAATTCTCAGTATTCAGGGTTTATTTACTGCGGGAATGTGGGTCTGGATCGTTTTGGTTTTTCATTACGGATTTGCTAAGGGGACGCCTCCGATCAACTGAGAATTCCTACCATTCGTTAACGTGGCGGGACGCACTCTAACGGAAGGCCCGAAATGAACAGCCTCAACCAGAAAATACTGGCCCTGTTGTCCAAACTGCCCGACGCCGATCTGAGCGCTCTCAACCCGAGCGCCCCCACCATGAGTACTGCTATCACGACGGCACTTGCCGAGGAATTTGGTATCGAACGCGCCGACGAGATCGCCTTTCATCTCACCGACTGGTCGGCCGACGCGGCATTCCTCGTGGCTCTAGCACTGTATCCCGATCAATTTACCGCCGACGAAGTCGAGGAAGGAGTGCGAGGCTTCTTGATTCACGCGCCGAACCACATCGCGGCCGCAGCCACGTTGGCCGGTCATCCCCTTCAAGCCATATTCAAAATCGGCATATTATCGGGTGGCAGTACACAGACCGACTAGCGCCTGGCAATTCTCTCACCTTCGCCGTCAGCGGCTCTACCCCGGATTGCGGGACGAAAGTCCTCTCCTTGTCGAAGACGGCTCCCATAAACACCTGATCCATCGACACCCGTCGTTCCGTGGCGCATTTCCCGTTCCCCTTCGCGGCTTCCTTCGCGCCATTCGCGCCTTCGTGGCTCCCCCCGCGGTCCGAACGGCACCTCGAGCCCCAAATCCCAAAAAACCTAACAAAATCCAAACATTCCCCTTGACTCCTCCACCACACCCGCTAAAATACGCCCGTGGCCTTACCCACACCATTCTCGCACGCGCCCACACAACCCCATGCAACTTGCACAAAACTGGGTCCAGCCCGCCGTTCCCTACCCCCCAAAAATCCTGAAAGACGAAAAGACGAACCAGGCAAACCCCACAACCCCAAAAACTCCTCCCCCATTTTACCAAAACCCGACGCGCGCATCATGATCAACCTGAGCAACCTGAGCAAGTCCCTCACCAAGCCCCCCGCTCCCCCTCTGCGTCCCTCCTCCGTGTCTCCGCGCCTCCCTGGTGAACATCTCTTCTTCACCCCGCAGCCACCAACGTCAATCGCAAAATCTCCGCCGGCGCGTTGATCCGCAGTGGGAACCAGTTCCCGATCCCGTTCGACACGACCAGTTGCGACCCATTGTCCTTCGCATACAGCCCCGACACGTAGCGGAACATCATCGACCCAGCCCCGAAATCCTTCGTCGCCATGATTTGCCCCCCATGCGTATGCCCCGACAACGTCAGCGGAATCCCCTGCCGCGCCGCCTCATCGAACGCGTGCGGATGATGCGCCAGCAGGATCGGCAACCCCCCCTGCCCCGCCCCCGCGCCGCGATCAATGCCTTTGGCGACAAACTGCACGGCCGCCTCGGTCATCGACTCCTTCTGATACCAGTGGATCGCCCCAAGCTGGATCAGTCGGCCGCCCAGGTCAAGCGTCTTCACGCTGTTCGTGAGAAACGGGATTCCCGCCGCGCGAACCTGCCGCGCAAACTCCGGCCCGCTATCGATCAGATCGTGGTTCCCGATGCACATCGCGACCCCCGACCGAAACCCATTCGCCGGCCGCAGCCTCAGGACCTCATCGATCGCCGCCGGCAGGTCGCGCAGCGCATAGTCGATCAGATCGCCCGTGATGACGACCAGGTCCGGCTGCATCTCGTTCGTCGTGTCGACCACCCGCCGCATCATCGGCGGCGTCATGAACCGCCCCGCATGAAAGTCGCTCAGATGCGCGATCGTCATTCCTTCCAGCGCCGGCGCCAATCCCTTCACCCGCACCGTGATCCGCCGAACGCGAAACTCGCCGAACTGCGCAATCGCCCCGATGGACCCCGCGCCCACGATCATCGGCGGAACCGCGACGGCGGCCACACGCCCCATCATCTGCCTCCGCGTGATCGCCGAAGCAGCCGCCGGCGCACCGCCGCGCGAGATCACGCGGCCAAGCGCTTTTCCCGCCCGACCCACGAGCGGAGCTATCACAACGATCGGAAGCACGCCAAGGTGCCACAGGTATTGCCCGACAACCGCCCACAGCGGAACCCAGTCGAACACCGCCCGCGACAAGCCCGGCGGCAGAAACCGCACGATCATCAGCCCCCCCTGCAGCACGATCCACGCCGCCAACGCCGCCCGCCAGATCGACCCCCGCTTCATCTCCCGAAGCTTGCGATCGGATACCCACCACCAATACACGTCCAGGAAGAGCAGGACGATGAAAATGACGCGGATCCAGTTCATCGATCTCAGTTTAGCGCGTGGAAGCGGCGTTGTCGTTGGCGGGAGCCCCGGTCGGAAAAGTCGGCCAAAAACCGGCCCTCCCCATCGGGAAAACTGCGGTCCTTGTCACATCGGACATATTCGCTATACTGCTCGGCTCGAAATCACTGGACGGATCGACCGGAGACAAGACATGGCCATTCAAGCAAAGCCCGGGCAGACGCTTCGGGTCACCATCACCAAGAGCATCAACCGCGAAGGCGCCCGCAAGACCATCGAGCGCCTGTTCCGCAAGGACAAGGCGATCACCGCCCCGCTCGACGCCCGCAGCGCCAACTTCAAGCACATCCCCAAGCGCCGCGGCGGACGCATCTGGACCAAACGCCCCAACAAGATTCACCCCAAACTCGTGCTCGGCGTCGCCGCCACCATCAAGGCCACCCCCCAGGCCCTCAAGGACCTCAACAGCGTCGCCAGCTTCGTCCAGGTCGCCTGAGACTCCCCGGATATTTTTCCCCCGAAGCCCGCCCCTCGCCGTGCGGGCTTCTTCATTTGGCGGGCGCTGTGTTCCAGTAAATCTTCAAGTTTCCGGTGGCCCGCCCAACGGCGACGATGTCGATCCGTCCATCGCCATCCAAGTCGCCACACGCGAGGTCTTCAACAGCGACGCCCCCGTTGTCGATCACATGCTTTTCCCATTTGGCGGCATCGCCCCCAACGCACTTAAAGACATTCACGCCGCTGCGGACCTTTTCGTTGAGCGGGTCGCGCACGCCGACGATGATTGCGTCGCTCCCGTCGCCCTCCAGGTCAGCGCACCAGAGCCCGTGACCCCATTTGAGCTCGGTGTCGATGACGTGGCGGTCCCAAAGCGTCTGCCCTTCCTTGGGTGTCGTATAGACGACGACCTGGTTGCCGTGCCACGGTTCGATCGTCGTGATGAAGCGGGCGCCGTCTCGAAGCTTGCCCGGCTTTACCTCGCTGCAGCCGCGGCTCGCCTTGGGGTTGTCCTGATTGCCCGTGCCGAATTGCAATTCGATCGGGATCAGCTTCGGGCCGCGTGAGATTTGGAA
>JBBRIN010000311.1:0-5486 GCA_038221115.1 Tepidisphaerales bacterium | reverse complement strand
GGATTGGCAGTTTGGCGGGTACGGCGGGTCGGCGATCAGTGCGTGGGCGGTGGCGGCGGAGGGCGGGTATACGTTCGCGCGGTTCATGGGTAAACCGCGGGCGTCGGTGGGGGTGGATACGGCGTCGGGGTCGCCGAACCCGGCGCGCCGGTTCAATCAGCTGTTTCCGCCGCAGTATCTGCATCTGGGGCACATGTATGTGGTGGGGAGGGAGAACTTAATCGACGCACATGGCGGAGTGGATTTCGATCTGACGCACGGCGTGACGCTTTCGTTGGCAGAACATGTGTTCTGGCGGGAGAACACGCGGGACGCGGTTTACAATCTGACGGGCGGCGTGGTGCGGACGGGGGCGTCGCGGGCGGCTTCGATCGGCAACGAGTTTGATGCGGTCGTGAACTGGCAGATACAGCGGCATTTGTCGACGTATGTGGGATATGCGCACTTCTTCGCGGGGAAGTTTATCGAGGAGACGGGGGCCCATTCAGACATGGATTTCTTTTATGCGGCGGTGACATTTACGTTTTGAGGAGCGTCGGGCAGTGATTGCGACGCCACCAGAGGAGGCCGCCGTCGACGGAGAATAGGCCGGGGCCGAAGCAGAAGACGGTGAGGGCGGTGAAGAGGAAGGGGAAGGGGGTGGCCTTGACGAAATCGTCCATGGAATGGATGTCGGGGCGATGGGCGGTGAGGTAGGCGACGGTCATGGTGATGGAGAGGGGGATGGAGACAAGGCGGCTGGCGAGGCCGATGAGGAGTAGGAGGCCGCCGAAGGTTTCGGTGGAGGAGGCGACGATCGCGTTGAGGTGGGGCGCGGGGATGCCGAGATCGCGAAAGTAACCGGTGGCCTTATCGAGGTTGGTGAGCTTGCCTTTGCCGGCGATGAAGAATTGGGAACCCCAGATGACGCGGATGGCGAGTAGGAAAACGTGGGAAAAGGCGGTCCCGGCGAGGATGAGGCAGCTATAGAGCTTGATTGGAAGGGATGCTGGGGGGTTGGTTCGAGGGGTCATGTTTTGCTCCGGGGTTTCGCTCGAATTGGTCGGGGTGAGGGTAAAACGCTGGGGCGCGGTGGGATATTCCCTTGGCGCGCGACGCCGTCGGGTCGAGGGGACCGACCCAGTGAGGCCGTTGGACGCGGTGGGCAAGCCCGACCGGCTAAACAATTTGGATATTGGCGCGGCGGGCGTCGTTACTTGACGACGGGTTTGAGGACGATGTTGCGGTAGTTGGCGCCGGTGTGGTCGCCCTGGAGGTAGAGGGGGCCGGGGCGGAACTGGTCGGACCAGAGGGCGCCGCCGGTGCAGCCCAACAGGGGTTGGTTGTCGATGATCTTTTTGCCGTTGAGGATAACGGTGGCGTGGCGGTCGACGAGCGTGATGTCCAAGGTCTGCCACTCACCGGCGGGCTTTTCGGCGGCTTCGCTGGGGGTGATACGACTGTAGATCGCGCCCATGTTGTGGGGGTCGAGGGGCTTGCCGTAGGAATCGAAGACCTGGATCTCGTAGATGCCGCGGAGGTAGATGCCGGAGTTGCTGCCCTTAGGGACGTTGGTTTCAAGGGTGAGGTTGAAGTCTTCAAATTCGCGTTCGGTGCGGAGGTTGCCGTAGGCCTTGTGAGGCTTGCCTTCTTCCTGGGCGGGATTGTTGGTGAGGACGCCATCCTTGACGGACCAGCCGTTGGCGGCCTTGGGATTGAGGAGGGTCCAGCCGGTGAGGTCTTTGCCGTTGAAGAGCTGAATGGGGTCGCCGAATTTTACTTTGGAGAGGTCGGGCTTTGGCGGCAGCGGGGGGATGCGCTTACCAGCGAATTCGGATTTGCTCTTGCCGGTGGAGAGCTTGAGGTCGTCACCGATCGCCTGGGCGCGGATGGTATCTTTGGCGTGGGTGAAGACGAGGGTGTCGCCTTCGACGGAGATGCTCGGGACGGGCAGGACGGAGCCGCCGCCCCAGAGGAGCTGGCCGGAGAGCTTGCCGTTGTCGTCGGTGACAACGAGCCAGCCGGCGGCGCCGTTGGGGAGCGTGAGGGCCCAGGCGCCGACAAACGGTTTGGCGGCGTTGTCGGCGGCACGGGCTGGAACGGCGAGGGCGAAGAGAAGGGCAAGGAGGGAGATCGTGGGTTTCATTCGATGGTTCCTGTGGTGCGAGTCTCGGTCACAGTAATCAGTTATGCCAGAATTTCTTTGACGAGCTCCCCGTGAACGTCAGTGAGGCGGAATTCGCGGCCCTGGTAGCGGTGGGTGAATTTCTCGTGGTTGAAACCCATGAGGTGAAGGATAGTGGCTTGCAGGTCGTGGACGTGGACGGGCCGTTCGGCGACATAGAAGCCGAGTTCGTCGGAAGAGCCGATGCTGGTGCCGGGCTTGAGGCCTGCGCCGGCCATGAAAAGGGTGTAGCAATGAGGGTGGTGGTCTCGGCCGAGGTTGGCGCCTTTGGAGGTGCGGCCTTCACGGAAGGGAGTGCGGCCGAACTCGGTGGCCCAGACGACGAGGGTGTCGTCGAGCATGCCTCGTGCTTTGAGATCTTCAATGAGGGCGGCGACGGGGCGGTCCATTTTTAAGCAGCGGTCTCCGAGGCCGGTTTTGATGTCTTCCTGCGGGCGGGTGCCGTGGAAGTCCCAGCCCCAGTCGAAGAGTTGCACGAACCGGACGCCCTGCTCGCTGAGCCGGCGGGCCAGAAGGCAGTTATTGGCGAAAGTGGACGCGCCGGGCTCGGCGCCGTAGGCGGCCAGGGTGGCGGGGGATTCTTTCGTAATATCCATGACCTGCGGCACGGCGGTCTGCATGCGGAAGGCCATCTCGTATTGAGCGATGCGGGTGACGGTCTCGGGGGAGCCGAGCTCTTTGGCCTGAAGCTCGTTGAGGTCTTTGAGGGCGTCGAGGCTGAGGCGGCGGACGTTGTGGTCCATTCCGGCGGGATCGGAGACATAGAGGACGGGGTCGCCGCCGGAGCGGCATTGGACGCCTTGGTAGACGGATGGGAGGAAGCCGCTGCCCCACGCGGATTTGCCGGCGCTGGGGAGGGTGCCGCCGGAGACGAGGACGATAAAGCCGGGGAGGTCGGCGTTTTCGGAGCCCAGACCGTAGGTGACCCATGAGCCGAAGGAGGGCCGGCCCTGGCGCGCGGAGCCGGTGTAGAGGAGGAGCTCGGCGGGGGCGTGGTTGAACTGGTCGGAGTGCATGGAGTGGATAAACGTGAGTTCATCCGCTATCGACGACAGATGCGGGATGGCGTCGGACATCCAGGCGCCGGAGTTGCCGTTCTGGGCGAACGTGTGGGGAGAGCCGAGGAGCTTGGGAACGCCGGTGGTGAAGGCGAAGCGTTTGCCGGCGATCATGGAGTCGGGGCAATCTTCGTCGTTGTGTTTCACGAGCTGGGGCTTGGGATCGAAGAGGTCGAGGTTAGGCGGGCCGCCGGACATGTGGAGGAAGATGACGCGCTTGGCCTTGGGGGTGAAGTGCGGCAGGAGATTTGCGATTTGAGATTTGGGATTTGAGATCGAGTCCGAGGCGGCGGCGTTGTCGTTCAGGAGGGAGGCGAGGGCGATGGACCCGATGCCGAGGGCGCCGCCTTGTTTGAGGAAGTGGCGTCGGGTGAGGAATTGGGCGCGGTTGGCGACGGTCATGTCCATCGGATGAATTACCTTCTGGCGAGGGTTTCGTCGAGGTTCAGCAAAACATTGGAGACGACCGTCCAGGCGGCAAGATTGTCGGCGGTAGTGCCTTCGGGCAGCGGCCCAAGCGGGTCGGTGGCCATTTTCTGCGCTTTTGGAAGATCGGCGGCGTAGTCGGCCTTTGCGGATTCGAAGAGGTGGGCGAGGCGGGCCGCTTCGGCGTCAGTCGGCGGGCGGGTGAGGCAGGTGCGGAAGGCGAAGTTGATGCGAGAGTCGGTGGTATCGCCGCCCTCTTTGACGATGCGGCGGGCGAGGCCCTGGGCGGCTTCGACGAAGCAGGGGTCATTCAGTGTGACCAGGGCCTGGAGCGGCGTGTTGGTGGGGCTGCGGCGCACCGTGCAGCTTGTCCGCTCGGGGGCATCGAACGTGTTCATGGAGGGATAGGGCGCATTGCGACGGACGCGGACGTAGATGCCGCGGCGAAAGCGGTCCTCATTGGTGTCGGCTTTCCAGTCGGTGGTGCCACCGAAGGCTGCGGTGAGGCCGAAGTTGGGTTTGGGGGGCTGGCAAGGCGGGCCGTACATCTTGCGCGTGAGAAGACCGGCAGCAAAAAGGGCCTGATCGCGGACGGCCTCGGCGGAGAGGCGGACGCGCGGGCCGCGCGAGAACAGGCGATTGTTGGGGTCGCGCGCGGCCATGGCGGGGGTCTCGAGGGACGATTGGCGGTAGGTCGAGGACGTGACGATGAGGCGAAGCACCTTCTTGGTGTCCCATCCAACGCGGATGTACTCCGTCGCGAGGTAATCGAGCAGATCAGGGTGAGAGGGCCATTCACCCTGTGTGCCGAAATCTTCGCTCGTTTCAACGATGCCGATGCCGAAGAGCTGTTCCCAGAGGCGGTTGACGGCGACGCGGGCGGTGAGGGGATTGTCGGGGCTGACGAGCCAGCGGGCGAGGGTGAGGCGATTGATTTGCTCGGACTCCGTCGAAACCTTGAAGGCCTGAGGAAGGGCAGGTTTGACGGAGTCGCCCTTGGCTTCGAAGTTGCCGCGGAGATGAATGAAGGATTCGCGGGGCGCGATTTCCTTCATGACCGGGGAGGTGATGGCAGCGGCCTTGTAGGCGGCTTCGGTCTTCTTGAACTCCATTTCCAGAGATTTCCACTCCTTGGACTGCGAGCGGAAATACTCCGTGAGCTTGGCCTGGCCGGGCTTCTTACGATCTTTGGCCGGGGTGTCGAAGATGGCGCGGATGTCCTTGGGCAGCGATGCCACGTCAACGGTCTTTTCCCACTCTTCGCGGTGGGCATCGACGTCTTTATTGGCGGCATCAAACTTCGCCTTCTCCGCGAGGTAGTTGTCGCGGAGCGCGGCGAATTCTTTTTCTTTGCCGACACGGGCGACCTCAATAACCGGCGTTTCGTCGCCGCGATTGGCGTCTTCGGTGTTGTTGAAGATCGCGTAGAGCTGGTAGTACTCCTTCTGGCTGAACGGATCGTACTTGTGGTTGTGGCACTGGCAGCACCCGAACGTGGAGGCGGTCCACGTCTGCATGGTGGTGTTGACGCGGTCGACGACGGCGGCGGAGCGGAACTCTTCGGGGTTGGTACCGCCCTCGGTGTTGGTAAGCGTGTTTCGGTTGAAGCCGGTGGCGAGGATCTGCTGCTCCGTTGCGTGAGGGAGTAGATCGCCGGCGATCATCTCGAGGGTGAACTGGTCGTAGGGCACATTGGTGTTGAGGGCTTGAACCAGCCAATCGCGCCAGCGCCAGATCGTGCGTTCGGGGTCATTGGCGAAGCCCTGGGAGTCGGCGTAGCGGGCAAGGTCGAGCCAGACCTGCGCCCAGCGCTCGCCGTATGCAGGGGAGGCGAGAAG
>JBBRIN010000310.1:0-5506 GCA_038221115.1 Tepidisphaerales bacterium | reverse complement strand
GGCGCGGCTGGGTGTTGGAAATGGGGTGCGGTTGACGGGGTGGGTGGATCATCGGCAGGTGCAGGAGTATCTGGCTGAGGCGGACCTGTTCGGGTTTCCGAGCATTCGTGAATTCGGCGGGGCGGTCGTGCTGGAGGCGATGGCGCTGGGGGTGGTGCCAATTGTGGTCGATTATGGGGGGCCGGCGGAGCTGGTGACGGAGAAGACGGGTTATCTGTTGCCGCTGGGCGAGCGGGGGCAGATCGTGGCCCGGCTGCGCGAGACGCTGGAGCGGCTGGTGAATGACCCGGCCCAGATCGAAGCGAAGCGCGGACCGGCGGAGCGCCGTGCCCGGGAGCTATTTACCTGGGACCACAAGGCGCGGCAGGTGATGGACGTGTACCGATGGGTTATGGGACAGAGCGCGCAGCGGCCGGTGGTGCCGATGCCGCTGCCGGAGCTGGTTTAGAAGGGAAGAGTCGTACGAGATGAGTCACGCGGTATTACCGATCGACATGCCGGTGCTTCACGAGGCGGATATTACCGCCGGGGGCGCGGAGCCCAGCGCTGCGATCCTGGAGTACGCGCCTCCGGAATCATCGGTGGATTCGGTGGCGCTGGACGACGGCACGCTGAAGCGGCGGACGATCCGCAGCGCGATGTTCACCGTGGGGGGATACGGGTCGAGTCAGGTGATTCGCTTCGTGCGGTCTCCGCTGCTGGCGTACATGCTGTTTCCGGACGCGTTTGGGTTGACGGCGATCGTGGGCATGTTCGTCGGGATGTTCCAGCAATTCTCGGACGTGGGACTAGGCCCGGCGATCGTCCAAAGCGATCGCGGGGATGAAAAGCGATTTTTGGATACGGCGTGGACATTGAGCATCGCGCGCGGCGTGCTGCTGTTCTGCTGCATGTCGCTGGTGGCGTGGCCGGTATCCGTGATTTACAAGCAGCCGATCCTCGCCAAACTGCTGGTCGTGGCGGGGGCGAACGCCATTTTTAACGGGTTCAACTCGACGGCGCTGTTGACGCTGAGCCGGCATTTGAAGCTGGGGCGGCTGACGGTGTTGGGCCTGGGCGGCGAGATTGTCACGACGGTGGTTTCGATCGCGCTGGCGTGGAAGACGCACAGCGTCTGGTCGATCATCGCGGGGGGGCTGGCGTGCAGCGTGGTGCAGATGGTGGCGAGCCATTTCCTGGTGCCGGGCTATCGCAATCGGTTTGCGTGGGACAAGCAGGCGACGCACGAGCTGTTTCACTTTGGCAAATGGATTTTCGTGAGCACGGCGCTGACGTACTTCGCGAACGAATCGGACCGGTTGATCCTGGGGTACTGCGTGCCGATGGCGCTGCTGGGTTTTTACTCGCAGGCGGCGGGGCTGGTGCGGATGCCGTGGGAGGTGATCAGCCGACTTGCGGGGAACAGCCTGTTTCCGGCGCTGTCGCGCTGCGCCGATGGCCCGCGCGATGTGTTTGCGCGGAAAGTGCGCACGGCGCGCAGCGTGATTCTGCCGATGGGTGCCGCGGCGGTGATCGGACTGGTGCTCGGCGCGCCGCCCCTCGTGTCGCTGCTATACGATCACCGATACCTGGCGATCGGCTGGATGGCACAGTTTCTGGCGATCGGGCTTTGGGTGACGATCCTGCAATCTTCGGCGGATCGGGCGCTGTTGGCGCTGGGTCAGGCGCGTCCGTTGGCGCTGACCAATCTGGTCAATATGACGCTGACGGTAGCCTGCTCTATCGCGGGCTACGCGATTGGGAGGGGCTTTCACGCGGCGGACGGGACCAATTTTGCGATACAGGGATTCATCCTGGGCGTGGCGAGCGGCAACGTGGGCGGGCACCTGGTGGTGCAGGCGGCGCTTAAGCGTAACGGCATATCGATCTACCGGCAGGACCTGGCGTACACCTTGATTATGGCGGTCATCGCGGGCGTGGGCCTATTCGTGGCGAGGCGGCTGGTGCCGATGGTTCACCCGCACGATGCCAGGTTGCTCCATGTCGCGTGGGGCGGGCTGGTGATCGGGTCGGTGTGCCTCTGGTCGGGGCTGCGCGTGTTAAAGTGGATGAAGCAGTAACACCGTTATGTTTCAACTGATGCCCATCGCGTTGGTTGCCTGGATCCCGATCGCGGTGATCCTGTTTGCGAAATTTCCTGCGCGCCGGGCAGTGATGGTGTGCGTGCTGGGGGCGACGATGTTTCTGCCGATGGGCGTGATCGAGATGCCTCTTGTGCCGTTCAACAAGATGGTGTCTACGAACGTCGGGCTGCTGATCGGGGCGCTGCTGATGGCGCCCGGGCCGCTGCTGTCATTTCGGCCGCGATTGATCGACTTGCCGATGGTGCTGCTGTGCTTCACGCCGTACGCGTCGGCGACGGCCAACGGCATGACGTTTTATGACTCGTTCGCGGCTCTGGTGTCGTCGATCATCAATTGGGGAATACCGTATGCCCTGGGACGGGCGTACCTGACGGATGTCTATGCGCTGCGTGATGCGGCGCAGGCGATTTTCGTGGGCGGGCTCATTTACGCGCCGCTTTGCATCGTGGAGATGTTCACGTCGCCGATTCTGCACGCCAAAGTCTATGGCGCTTATCAGCATCCCGATTTTATGCAGAGTTTTCGGATGGGCGGGTGGCGGCCAACGATCTTCATGCAGCATGGGCTGATGGTGGGGATGTTTATGTGCGGCGCGGCGCTGATGGGGTTGTGGTTGTGGCGGCAGAAGGCGCTGGGGCCGATCAAGAAGGTGCCGGCCTGGCTGACGGTGGGCTTCGTGCTGGCGGTGGCGATCGCGTGCAAGTCCACGGGAGCGGTTCTTCTGTTGTCGGCGGCGCTGGCGTCGCTTTTTCTCGTGAAGATGACGCGCAGCGGGGCGGTGATTTACCTGCTGGTGCTGATCACGCCGACTTATATTGCGGCTCGGACTTTTGGCGGATGGACCGGCGATAACGCCGTGGAGATGGCGACCGAGTACCTCAGCGCCGAGCAGGGGGGATCGTTAAAGACGCGGTTCGACAACGAGAACGTGCTGGTCGAGCGGGCGATGACCAAGGCGCTGCTGGGATGGGGCCCGAAGGACGACTACCTGGTCAAGGATGACGCGGGCCGCATCACGTCGGTTCCGGACGGGCTGTGGGTGATCACGCTGGGGACGTCGGGGTTGATCGGGCTGTTCGCGCTGTTCGCGGCGTTCCTTACGCCGACCATTGCATTACTTCGGCGATTTCCGGCGAAGTATTGGGTGCATCCGGCAATGGCCGCGCCGGGGGCGCTAGCCGTATTCATGACGACGTATGCGATCGACTGCCTGATGAATGCGATGATCAATCCGGTGTATCTGGTAGCGATGGGCGGGCTCGCATCGCTCGCGGTGGCGACGAATGTGCTGCCGCGGCCAGCGGGTGCTTCGGTGGCGGGTCCAGCGACGGGGAACCGGCCCAATCGCGCGGCCGTTGTTGGGTCGCGATCGATCGTGTCGCCGGGAGCGGCGCATCCGGCCGGAAACGGGATGCAACCGGCGAGATTGAGATGAGGCCCGAGCGGCCGCTCGAGATGGGATGGCAGATGCCTTTTCAGATGGTTTTAACGGCGAGCATTCATCCGAACGGGATGTTCGTGAAGGTGAGCGATAGCGTCACGCGCGAGAAGCAGTACCTGGGCGCGGTCGAGGCGCTATTGCGCACAGCGAGCCCTTTGGTTGGAGGGGTGACGCTGATTGAGAACACAGGTGCGGATCTGAATTCATTTCACGAGCTGGCGGACAGGGAGAACCGCTATCAGAAGAAGGTCGAGTTCATCAGTTTGAATTTGAACGACTACCCGCGGGAGTATGGGATTGGTTACGGCGAGTTCCGATTGCTGGATGCGGGGATAGCGGCCTCGAAGATTCTGACGCCGGATCATCACCTCGTGAAGCTGACGGGGCGTTTGATAGTGAGCAACCTTACATCCATGCTGGGGGCGATGCCGGAGGCCGTGGACATGGCGCTGGACCTGAAGCCATCGAAAGATGTCTCGTCGGGATGGTGCGACTCGCGGCTGATGGTTTTTTCGTACAACTTTTACCAGAGCCGGATTGTGGGGATGTACAAGCAGGTGAACGGGACGAAGAACGTGACGGCGGAGCACTGTCTGTATCAGGTGGTGCGAAACAGCCCGGGGGCCCGCATCATGGCCCGCCTACCGCGCGAGCCGCAGTGGGTGGGATACTCCGGTTCAACGGGGATGCAGTACGACAGTTGGAAGATGCGCGTGAAGTACCCGCTCAAGGCGATATGGCGCGCGATGTCGCGCTGGTTGAATGTGCCGGATCTGCGTGCGGTATGGGCGAGCGTGACGCCGGAGCAGGCCGCGCCGGCAAATCGTTCGCCCGCGGCGGTGAATTGAGTGTATATCTTACATTGGCAAACGGGTCAGCATCTTATTTGGCCGCGTGGGTGCGGCGTCCGTAGTTACCGGACGACTGATGGCTGAATCGAATTTGCAATAAGGACGTGTTGCGTCGTTGGTTTTTCCAGCCGATGGAATGGCGGGTGCGGTACCGCGCCAAACGCCTGCGCCTGGAATCTGCAATGGAGCGAGAGAAACAATTTCATCGGGGGGGGTGCGACGGCGGCAAGGCCGGGCGTCTGCGCGTATTTTATGCGGCCGGCCCCGGCAACGTGATCGGGACTTTCCGTCATTGGAAGCAGGGGCGCGACGACCCGTCGCAGCTTGCGATTACCTATTCCGGCCAGTTTTACGACACGGTGCGCGATATGGGGGCGACGGCGCTGGTGATCGCGAGCTGTCGCGCGACGGGCCGATTGACGGAGGGTCCGTTTCAGATCGAGCATCGCGCGGCGCCGTTCGAGGAATCCAACGGGCCGCTGTATCACCTGGGGCAAATCTGGTACGGGCTGGGGCTGCTGGCATCGGCGCTGCGATTCAGGGCGGACGTGGCGGTGGTATGCGGGGGCACGCACTGGTTCATGATTTCGCTGTTCTCGCTGCTGGGGATTCGCACGATTGCCAGCATGCATTGCACGCTATGGCGCGACCATCAATCGAATCGCGCGGCGCCGCGGGGCGAGTTGGCGCGGCGGCTGGTCCGCCGACTGGACAGATGGTTCTTCCGCCAGCGCTGCGATGCGGTGCTGGGCGTGTCGGCAGACGTGACGCGACAAATTCGCACGTTGTGCGGCGATCGCCGACCTGACCGGATGCACACGTTTATCCCGATCTATCGGCGCGCGGCATTCGAGCCGGTCGCCGCGCCGCCGCCCAGCGTGGCGATGCGCCGGCCGTTTCGGGTGCTGTTCGTGGGGCGAATCGAGCGAAACAAGGGCGTGATGGATCTGAAGTCAATCGCCTGTCGCTTTGCCGCGGAGGGTCGCACGGACATCGAGTTCGACCTATGCGGCAGCGGGTCGGCCTTTGACGAGCTGCACAAGCGGGTCGCGGAGTTGGGCCTGGCGTCGCGTTTTCGGTTGCATGGGCACTGCAACGTGGAGCGACTGCGGGACATGTATGGCCGGTCA